>NZ_JBDOQQ010000019.1:0-134480 GCF_039839775.1 Roseomonas sp. CAU 1739 | reverse complement strand
TTGAAAGGTCAGGGCTGGATGGGGCGCCTGGCTCCGGTACGGGCTCAAAGGCCCCAGGTTTCAGCGGGCTCCCACCCAACTCCAGCCTCGCCGGCAACCCACCAGCAGGCAACGACAAGATACAAGGTTTGCGCGTCATGCCATAGGCGTGCCTTCGGCACGACGCGTCTGAGGGCAGGCCGAAGCCGATACCAACTGGCGAAGAATTCGGCCGTTGGTATCAGACCGGCAAGGCATCCCAGCCTTGCCGGCTGCGCCAATCCAGCGGCAGGTTGCCGAAGCGTGAAAGCTTCAACTGCGACAGGTCGGCGAAGTCGCATCGGCCCTGCAGCACCAACTGCGCCAATGCCCGCCCTGTCGCTGGCGACAGCCCGAAGCCGACCGACGACATGCTGGCGACCACCACATTCCCCGGATCCTCGAGACGATCAAGGATAGGCCTGCCATCCGGCGTATTCTCCACGATGCCGCCCCAGGAGCGGATGACCCGCACATGGCCGAGGCGCGGGAACAATTCGTTGAGCCGCCGCGCCAGGCTCGCCACCACCGGCGAATTCACCGGCCGTGGCGTCCCCTCGCCATCGAGGTCGATCCATTCATGCGGCCCGCCGCCATAGGCCAGGTTGCCGCGCAGCGTCTGCCGCCCATACAGCCCATTGCCGTCCACGCCGCCCATGGCGATCGGTGGCAGGGGCTCGGTGACGATCATCTCGACGCGCGCCGGCGCCATCGGCACGCGATGGCCGAGCGGGGCAGCCAGCGCCGCCGTGTGCGGACCCGCCGCGATCACCACCGCATCGCAGCCAATCTCGCCGGCGCTGGTCTCGACCGCGACGGCGCGACCGGACTGCACGCGGATACCGCGCACGGCCGTGTGCTGCAGGATGCGACCGCCCAGCCGTTCAACCGCCCATGCATAGGCCTGGCTGGTACGCTGTGGGTTGGCGTGGCCGCCATACCGCCAGTGGATGCCGCCGACCGCGTTGTCGCCGACCCAGGGCACCAGGTCCCGCATCGTCGCGCGGTCCAGCATCTGCGCCTCGAAGCCCTGATCCGTCGCGAGCTTCGTCGACTTCCACAAACGGTCCAGTTGCCCGTCATCGAGCGCGACCTTCAGCCGATGCGGCCGCCATTCGGTCGGGTGTTCAAGCAACGCGTCCATCATCGGCCACAACCGCTGCTCCTCGCGGAACAGGGGCGAATAGGGGTGCGTGCAGCCGCCACCATTGCGACCGCTGGCTTCCCAGCCCACGATGCCCTTCTCGACGACGGTGACGGGGTGGCCGTCCCGCGCCAGCCAGAAGGCGGTGGACAGGCCTGTGACGCCGCCGCCGACGATGACGATCACTTCACCACATCCTCTCCGCTGAGCCGGCCGCCGATGTATTCGGCATCCTCCGGCGCCGGTTCCCAATGCGGCAACCATTGCGCGGCGATGCCGAACCAGCCGGTCCAGTTCGCGCGCAGCGCGGGGTCTTCCTCCAGGGCTGCCAGGACAGACAGCGGCAGCGGCCGCAACGGCGCGCGATGGGATGCAAGCGGCGCGACGCCATCGCGCGACAGCAATGCATGCACGCTCTCACGGCAGCGCCGCCCCTGGCATGGGCCCATGCCGGCGCGGGTCAGCCGCTTCACCTGGTCCTGGTTCAGCAGGCCGAGTGCGCCGAGGCCGGCCTGCGGTCCGGCGGCATCAAGGTAGCGCGGTGGGCGCAGCGCGCGCAGGTCGCCGGCGGTCACGTCCTCGCAGGCACAGACCAGCGCGTGGTCTTCAGCGAATGCCGCATCCAGCCAGGCAAGGCGCGCTGCCGGCGCCGTACCGGCCGCGTCGCCGACAATCGCGATGGCGCCAGAGCCTTGTGGCACGAAGCCACCGAATGCGGCGTCCCACCGGATGGTGCAGCCGAGCAGGTCCGGCAGATCCACCATCGGCACCGTATCGACGGCCATGATCACGGTGTCGCAGGCGACGTCGCGCCAGCCGGCGCGATCCAGCCAGGACAGACCGGTCACCTCCTCCCGTCCCTCGATGCGCAGCGGTGTCGGCGTCTCGCGGTGCGCCACGACATCCAGCCCCGCATTGCGCGCCGTCGCGATCACCTGGGCCGCGAGCGCATCGCCACCCAGCACCGCGATCCGCCGCCCGTTGAAGGCGCCGTACAGCCGCAGCGCGGCGTCGAAGCCGCGTGCGCCCATCACGCCCGGCAGCGTCCAGCCGGGGAAGGGCAGAACCACGTCGCGTGCTCCGGTCGCGATGGTCAGCCGGTCGAAGGTGACCAGCCAGGCAGCCTCGCGATCCGCCAGGCCGAGCAGCGGCTTCGGCAGCGTGCGGCTCGCCTGGCCCTTCATGAAGCCGCCCCAAGCGGCGGTGCCCAGTGCGACCTGGACACCCTCCTCCATCGCGGCCATCAGCGTCGGGCGCGCGGCGACGATGCGCTCCTCCATCCGGTCGGCATTCTGGATCGCGGCATCGAAACGCGCGCCAAACAGGTAGGGAATATCGAGACCGAACAAGCCGGGATCGAGCGGATGCTCATCCACAAGCAGCGTCTTCTCGCCGGCGGCGGCCGCGGCACGCGCGGCGGCAATGCCGGCCTCGCCAGCACCGACGACGACATGGTCGAATGCGTCGCGCAGCGGAAAGGCCTTGCCGGCGATCGAGGTTGGATCGGGTTCTGCCATCCGATGACGATAGGCGAGTGCCGCGCGCGCGTCACCGCGTCAAAATGCACCGTTTCCGCGGCGCCTGCGCAGCCGCGGCCTGGTGTCGCGTGGCCGTTGCCTCCCGATGCGAAGGCACGCAGGGCAGATGTGCCCGGTTGGTACCGCGCTGGCCTTTCGGCAGAGGGCTTGCCTGGAAATTGTCGACGTCGCGACAATCGCCCGATGGCGCCACCGGGCATGCTTGCACCACCGCCGGATTGCGTGAAACACTGGAATCAATAAAGCAGGAGAGGCACGAATGAAGAGGCGAATCGCGACCCTCGCGGCGCTTGGTGTTGCCGTGTCGATAGGTCTGACTGCACCCGTCCTGGCGCAATCGACCACGCTGCGGGTCGGCATCGCCTCAGCCGATGCGGGGGTGCTGGATCCGCATCTCAATTCATCGACGCCGGGTCGTGGCTTGCTGCAATGGATCTTCAACGGTCTGGTGCGGATCAAGCCGGGTGAACTCTCCCCCGAATTCATGGAACCGGACCTCGCCGACCGCTGGGAAAGTTCCGCCGATGGGAAGACCTGGACCTTCCATCTGCGTCAGGGCGTGCAATGTCACGGCGGGTTCGGCGAATTCACTGCCGAGGATGCCGTCTTTTCCCTGAACCGCGCCGCGACCCGCGACACCTCCGCTTTCTCCTCCGACTACGGGGCCTTTGACCGTGTGGAGGCGGTGGATCGCTACACCGTGCGGATCACGTTGAAGGAGAACATCCCGAGCCTGCTTGGCGCCGTGATGAACTATGCGGGCGGCTTCCAGGTCTGCAAGGCGGCGGTCGAGCAGATGGGTAATGAAGGCTTCCGCCGTCGCCCGATCGGTACCGGCCCCTTCGCCTTCGCGGAATACGTGCCGCAGCAATTCGCGCGTCTGACTGCCAACGACCAGTATTTCCGAGGCAGGCCGCAGATCCGCGAGGTGATGTACCGCTTCATCCCATCGGATGCCGCGCGTGACCTTGCCTTCCAGGCCGGCGAACTCGACATGATCTATGGCCGACAGGACCAGACCTGGTACACGCGCACACAGCAACTGCCGAATGTGCGCGTGGTGGCGATGCAGCCGGCCGAGATGTCGGTCATCCACCTCAACATGACCATGCCGCCGCTGAACGACATTCGTGTGCGGCAGGCCATCGCGCACGCGATCAACCGCGAGCAGATCGTGCAGTTGCGCGGGCCGAACACCTCGGTCACCGCGTTGTCGGTGGTTCCGCGCGGCTATCTCGGCCACAACCCGGATACGCCGCTGCTGCCGCCCGACATCGCCCGCGCCCGCGCATTGCTGGCGGAAGCCGGGCACCCCAACGGCATTACCATCCGCGCCATCCACACGACGCTGCCGGGGATGATGAGCGTGATGGAAGGCGTGCAGGCGCAGCTCCGCCGCGCCGGTATCACGCTGGAGATCACCCCCGTCGAACACGCGACCTTCCACGCGCAGATCCGCCAGAACCTGAGTCAGGTGGTGCATTTCCAGGCGGCGCGGTTTCCTGTCGCCGATGTCTACCTGACGCAGTTCTTCCATTCGCGTTCAATCGTCGGCACGCCGACGGCGGTGACCAACTTCTCCCATTGCCGCGTCGCGGATGCCGAGATCGACGCCGCCCGCAGCGCGACCGATCCGGCGCAGGCCATCGCGCAGTGGCGCGAAGCGCAGGTGAAGATCGTGCGGGAGGTCTGCGCCGTGCCGGTCTATGAGCAGATGCAGCTCTGGGCCTACCGCAGCAATCTCGACCTCGGCTATGAGCTGAAGGCGTCGCTGAACCTGGCACCGCCGCTGCTCGAAACGACGCGCTTCACCCGTTGAGCGCCTTCATCGTCAAGCGGCTCGGCTTCGCGCTCATCACGCTCTGGGCCGTGCTGACGCTGGTGTTCTTTATCGTCCGGGTGGTGCCCGGCGACCCGGCGCAGGTCGTGCTGGGGGATCAGGCGACGGCGGATGCGATCGCGGCGATGCGGGTGCGCCTCGGCCTCGATCGGTCGCTGGTCGTGCAATACTGGGAGTTCCTGTCCGGTGCCCTGCGCGGCGACTGGGGCACCTCCCTTGTCACCGGCCGGCCCGTGCTGGTCGAGGTGATGGCCGTCCTGCCCTGGACGCTGGAACTGACCATCGCGTCGTTGATCGTGGGCGCCGTGATCGGCATCCCGCTCGGCGTCTGGGCGGCGGTGAATCGCAACCTGATCCCGGACTATGTCACGCGGCTGGTGTCGCTGCTTGGCCTGTCCTTCCCTGCCTTCGTCTCCGGTATCCTGCTGCTGATCGTGTTCGCTATCCAACTCCGCTGGTTCCCGGTGATGTCCACCCAGGCGGATACCTTCGTCGGCTGGCTGCGCGCGCTGACCCTGCCGGCGTTCAACCTTGGCCTGATCATGGCGGCCTACATCACGCGCGTGACGCGTTCGGCGATGCTGGAGGTGTTGTCGGAGGATTACGTTCGCACCGCGCGCGCCAAGGGCGTGCCCTGGCGTGTCGTTGTCTGGCGCCATGCCCTGCGCAACGCGCTGATCCCAGTCATCACCATTGTCGGCCTCTATCTCGGCGTGCTGATCGGCAATTCCGTGCTGACCGAGATCGTCTTCAACCGACCCGGCCTCGGCAAGCTGATCGTCGGCGCGCTGAACCAGCGCGACTACACCATGCTGCAGGGAATGATGGTGATCTATACGCTGGTGGTCATCGTGGTGAACCTGCTGACGGATCTCGCCTATGGTGCAGCCGACCCGCGGGTGAAGCTGAAATGAGCGCCACCACCGCGTTCGGCGCCACCATCCGCGCCTTCAACACGAACAAGACATCCTGGTTCGGGCTTGGTGTATTCCTGGTGGTGGCGATGCTCGCCATCCTCGCGCCGTGGATCGCGCCGCACGATCCGCTGGACCAGGACTTCTTCGCCAAGCTGCAGCCGCCCTCGGCGGAGTTCCCGCTCGGTACCGACTATTTCGGGCGCGACATCCTCTCGCGCCTGCTCTACGGAGCGCGCTACTCGCTGGTTATCGGTCTCGCCTCGACGCTGGCAGCGATGGTGATCGGGTCGACCATCGGCATCCTGGCCGGCTGGCATGGCGGGCGCTTCGATGTGATCGTCATGCAGGCGATGGACGTGATGCTGGCCTTCCCGGCGCTGATCCTGGGCCTGATCATCGTCGCGGTGCTGGGGCCGACGCTGACCAACATCATCCTGGCGATCGCCTTCACCTCCATTCCTGCCTTCGCGCGCATCGCCCGCGCGCCGACCATCTCCATCAAGGAACGCGAGTTCATCGAGGCCTGCCGGTCGCTCGGCTATTCCGACACGCGCATCATGTTCGTCCACATCCTGCCGAACATCTTCGCCGAGATCCTGGTGATGTCCTCGCTCTGGCTTGCCAGCGCGATCCGCACGGAGGCCTCGCTGGCCTTCATCGGCCTCGGGCTGAAGCCGCCTACACCCACATGGGGCGGCATGATCCGGGAAGGTTTCGAGAACATCCTCGACAGCTACTGGCTGGCGCTCGCACCGGGCGTTGCCATTCTCGTCGTCGTCTTCGCCCTGAACCTGCTGGGCGACGGGCTGCGCGATGCGGTGGACCCGAAGCTGAAGGGCGAACAGTGATCCCGCCCGTCCTCAGCATCCAGGGACTCAATGTTGCCTTCCGCTCGGATGGCGCCTGGCGCCGCGTGGTCGAGGACCTGTCCTTCGACATCGGTCCACGGGAGACGGTCGCGATCGTCGGTGAATCCGGCTCCGGCAAATCGGTCACCGCGCTGTCGGCGATGGGCCTGCTGCCCGTGGTGAATTCACGCGTCGAGGGCCGCATCACGCTTGATGGCCGCGACTTGCTTGCCCTGCCTGAATCCGAGATGCGCGGCGTGCGCGGCAATGACGTCGCGATGATCTTCCAGGAGCCGATGACCAGCCTGAACCCGGTGCTCACCGTCGGTTTCCAGGTTGCCGAGGCGTTGGTCTACCACCGCGGCATGAACCGCGCGGCCGCCGAGGCCGAGGCGCTGCGCCTGTTCGAACGCGTTCGCATCCCCGCCGCCGCCTCGCGCTTCCATGAATACCCGCACCGCTTCTCGGGTGGCATGCGCCAGCGCGTGATGATCGCCATGGCGCTCGCCTGCAAGCCGAAGCTGCTGATCGCGGATGAGCCCACCACCGCGCTCGACGTCACCATCCAGGCGCAGATCCTGGAACTGGTGAAGATCCTGCAGGAGGAGGAAGGCATGTCCGTCCTCTTCATCACCCACGACATGGGCGTGGTGGCGGAGATTGCGGACCGCACGGTGGTCATGTTCAAGGGCCGCGCCGTGGAAGCCGGTCCGACCGCCGAGATCTTCCGCGCGCCGCGTGCGCCCTATACCCGCTCGCTGCTCGCCGCCGTTCCGCAACTCGGCTCCATGACAGGGCATGGCCGGCCGATGCGCTTCCCGGTGGTGGATATCGCGACCGGCGGTTCAGATGTGCCGGTCGAAGTGCCCGACACCGTGAAGGCCGCCGAGCGTCCGCTTCTCGAAGTTGCGCGGTTGGTCACGCGTTTCGACATCCGCGGCGGTATCCTCTCCCGCGTCACCGGCCGCGTGCATGCGGTGGAGGACATCTCCTTCACGCTCCATGCCGGCGAGACGCTGGCGCTGGTCGGCGAATCCGGCTGCGGCAAATCGACCACCGGCCGGTCGATCCTGCGCCTGGTGCCGCCGACCGCGGGGCGCATCCTGTTCGAGGGCGTCGACGTCGCGTCCCTCGACAAATCCGCGTTGCGGGCGATGCGACGGCGCATGCAGATGGTCTTCCAAGACCCCTTCGCTAGTCTCAATCCCCGCCGCACCGTCGGCGCAGCGTTGGCCGAGCCCATCATCGTCCATGGCATGGCAGCCAAGGCGGAAGCGCAGGATCGCGTCGCCGCCTTGTTGCGCAAGGTCGGCCTGTCACCCGACATGGCCTCGCGCTACCCGCATGAATTCTCCGGCGGCCAGCGCCAGCGGCTGTGCATCGCCCGCGCGCTGGCGCTGGAACCGCGCCTGATCGTGGCGGATGAGGCAGTCTCCGCCCTCGATGTCTCGATCAAGGCGCAGGTGCTGAACCTGATGCTGGACCTGCAATCCGAACTCGGCCTTGCATACCTTTTCATCTCTCACGACATCGCCGTTGTCGAACGCGTCAGCCACCGCATCGCAGTCATGTTCATGGGTGAGATCGTCGAGATCGGCCCGCGCGCCGCGATCTTCGAATCCCCGCAGCATTCCTACACGAAGCGGCTGATGGCGGCGGTGCCGGTGCCGGATCCCGCACGGCGGGCCATCCGGCGTGGCCTCTCGAACGATGAAATTCGCAGCCCTGTGCGCGCGCCCGATTTCAGCCCTCCGGAACGACGCTATCGGGAAGTCTCGCCAGGCCATGTCGTGCAGGTCGAAGATGGCGTCGCGGGCTGACGCGGCGCAGCATTTTTCGGGTTTACGACCGGGGCGAAGGCGCTAAACCTCCGCCCGAACCAGCCTTCAAGGTGGGACGAACCATGCTCCGCTTCACGCTCTGCTTCGCCGCGCTGCTCGCGCCTGCCATCGCGCATGCGCAGTCGCCGATGACCCTGATGGCCTATGCGGGCATCTTCAGGGACAACTACACCGCCGTCGTGGTGAATCCCTTCGGCGGCGCGCAGTACGCCGAGGGCGGCACCAGCGCGCAGATGCTCGGCACGCTGCGCGCGCAGAAGGCAGACCCGCAGACCGATGTCGTCATCATGGACGTCACCACCGCAGCACTGGCCTGCGCCGAGGGCCTTGTCGAACGCATCAATCCGGCCGACTTCCCGATCCTCGCCGAACTCGACCCGATGGCGCGGGAGGCCGGCGGCGCCTGCGGCCCTGCGGTGACCTACGACCATCTCGTCATGGTCTATGACACGCGCAACGTGCGGCCCGCCCCGACCTCGCTGGCCGCGATGTGGGATCCGGCCAATCGCGGACGCGTCGCCTTGTCCGCGCCGCCCAACATCCAGGGCCTTGCCTTCACCGCGATCCTCGCCCACGCGAATGGCGGCGACTGGCGCAACATCAATGCCGCGCTGCCGCGGCTGCGCGAGATCGCGCCGGCCGTGCAGACCTTCGATCCGAATCCGGACGGCTATACGCTGATCCTGAACGACCAGGTGCGCTTCGCCACCGGCTGGAATGCGCGCGCGCAGCTCTACGCCGACCAGTCGCAGGGCCGCATCGGGGTGGTGCTGCCGACCGAGGGCACGGTGTTCCAGATCAATACGATCAACATCGTCGCCGGCTCCAAGAACCGCGCCCGCGCCGTGGCCTTCTTCAATCATGCGTTGTCGGCCGGGCCGCAGGCGGCCTTCACGGAACGCATGTTCTACGGCCCGACCAATGCACGCGCGACGGTCGCGCCAGCCGCCATGGCGCGCACCGCGCTCGCCCCGGAATACCGCACCCGCGTCATTCCGCTCGACTGGAACGAGATGCTGCGCCTGCGCGAGACCTGGAACCAGCGTTGGCGCCGGGACGTCATCGCCGCGGCCTCCCGCTGAGCATGCACCTCGAACTCGCGGGCCTGACCCGGCGCTTCGGCACCAATCCGCCGGCGGTGGACGGGCTCAGCCTGTCGCTGCCGCGCGGCGCCCTGCTCGCCCTGCTCGGCCCATCCGGCTGCGGCAAGACGACGACGCTGCGCATGATCGCGGGGCTGGAACGCGCCGATGCCGGCCAGGTCGTGGTCGATGGCCGCGACGTCACCGCCCTGCCGCCGGAAGCGCGCAACATGGGCGTCGTCTTCCAGTCCTATGCGCTGTTCCCCCACATGACCGCGGCCGGCAATGTCGGCTTCGGGCTGGAGACGCGGCGCCTGCCGCGCGCGGAACGCAGTGCGCGCATCGCCGAGGCGCTGGCCCTGGTCGGCCTGTCCGACTATGCCGCGCGCAAGCCGCGCGCCTTGTCGGGCGGCCAGCAGCAGCGCGTCGCCTTGGCCCGCGCCTTGGCGATCCGCCCCGAGCTTTTGCTGCTGGATGAACCACTCTCGGCCCTCGATGCTCAGATGCGCGACGGCGTGCGGGAGGAGATCCGCGCCCTGCAACGCCGCCTCGGCACCACCGCGGTCTTCGTCACGCATGACCAGTCCGAGGCGTTGGCCATGGCCGATCTGGTTGCGGTGATGAATCGCGGTCGGCTCGAACAATGCGGCACGCCGGAGGATCTGTTCGAACGTCCCGCGACACGTTTCGTCGCGGGCTTCGTCGGCCGATCATCCCGTTTCGCCGGCACCGTGGAAGCGCCTGGCCTGCTGCGCGCCGGCGGCCTTGCCCTGGCGGCGGCGAACATGCCCCCGGGCGGTTCCGTCGAAGCCTATATCCGTCCCCATCACGTCGCCCTTGGCGCCGATGGAGCCATCCCGGCCCGTGTCGCCACACGTACCTATGAAGGGGCAACGGCGCTGCTGACGCTGGAGACGCCGCTCGGTTCCCTGCTCGCCGAAGTACCGGCGACCGCACCCTGGCGTGCTGGCGACAGCACTGCGGCCACGCTGCCGCCCGACGCGTTGCGGATCTTCGCGGCATGATCGGCTGGCTGCTCTGCCTGCCGGCGCTGCTGGTCATCGGGCTCGGCTTCCTGTGGCCCGCGGCGATCCTGCTGAGGATGAGCCTGAATCGCACCGACGACATCGGTGCCATGCAGCCGGACCTGACCGTCGCGACCTATGCCAGGCTGCTCGACGACGACATGCTGCCCGGTCTTGCAGCAGACACCATCCTGCTCGCCGCCGGCTGCGCGGCGATGGCGGTTGCACTTGCCTTTCCCGTCGCCCTGGCCATCCGTGCCGCGCCGCCGCGCTGGCGTGGACCCCTTGCCCTCGCGGCCGTCGCGCCGCTGCTGGTGTCCGGCACCGCGCGCGTGATCGGCTGGATTGCCATCCTCGGCGATTCCGGACTGGTGAACGGCGCGCTGACGCTGGTGGGCCTGCCGCCGCAACGGCTGATCAACAATTGGACGGGCGTGCGCATTGGCCTGGTCGAGAGCCTGATGCCCTATGCTGTCCTCGTGCTGATCGCCGGTTTCGGGCGGCTCGACGCGCGGCTTGAGGAAGCAGCGGCGACGCTCGGCGCGGGACGGCTGCGCACCTTCCTGCGCGTCACCCTGCCGCTGTCGGCGCCGGCCCTGGCGGCGGCCTTCGCGCTCGCCGTGGTGCTCGGGGCCTCCGCCTTCGTCACGCCGCGACTGATGGGCGGTGGCCGCGTCTTCGTGGTGGCGACCGAGATCTTCGACCTCGCCCTGCAAACGGTGGATTGGCCCGCGGCGGCGGCGATGGCGGTGATGTTGCTGGTGGCCCTCGGCACCGCCTTTGCCCTGCGCGCCGTGATGCCGCGCGGGCGCGCATGAGCCGCGCCGGTCCGCGCCGGCCGGGGCCGGTGGTGATCGCCGGCGCCGTGGCCGGCTTTCTGTTGTTGTTGTCGCCGGCGGTGGTGGTCGCCACCGTCTCCTTCTCCTCCGGCGATTTCCTCGCCTTCCCCCCGCCCGGCCTGTCGCTGCGCTGGTATGCAGCACTGCTTGGCAATGCCGAGATACTGTCGGCGCTGGCCACCTCGGCGATCCTCGCGGCGCTGGTCGCCATGCTGTCGCTGCTGCTGGGCCTGCCGGCCTCCTATGCCATCGCGCGGCTGGACTTCCCGGGGCGCACCGCCATCGCGACGCTGCTCGCGGCACCGCTGCTGCTGCCGACGCTGGTGCTCGGCCTCGCTTTGCTGCTGGCGCTGCAGCCGCTGAGGCTGGTGGCGACCTGGCCGGGGTTGGTGCTGGCGCATTGCACCGTCGCAGTGCCCTTCGCCCTGCGCATCATGACCACGGCGATCGGCGGCGTGCCGGCGGAGCTGGAAGCGGCGGCGCGCACGCTCGGTGCCTCCCCATTGCGCGCGGCGCTGCGCGTGACCGTGCCGCTGGCGGCACCCGGCGTGCTGGCGGCGGCAGCACTCACCTTCCTCGTCAGCTTCGACGAGACGGTGATCTCGCTTTTCCTTGTTGGGCCACGGCTGACGACGCTGCCGGTCGAGCTGTTCCGCTATGCCGAGAACCGCACCGACCCGATGCTTGCTGCCCTGTCCATGCTGCTGATCGCCATCGCGCTCACCATCGTGCTGCTGGTCGAACGCGCCGCGGGCCTGACCCGCACCCTGTCGAAGGATTGAACCCATGTCGAAATACGTGATCGGCGCCATGCCCGCGCAGATCAGTGCCGAGGTCGTCGCCCTGCTGGAGCAGACCGAGACCGCGACCGTTGGCCATTGGCGCCATTGGGGCTTCGTCGATCGTGGCGTGCAGGCGCTGCTGCGCGGCCGCCGCGTGGCGGGCACGGCGATCACGGTGCAGATCCCGGGGCCGGATTCCACGCTGCTGCATCACGCGCTCGGCCTGCTGCGGCCAGGCGATGTGCTGGTGGTGGATCGCCTGGGTGACACGCGCCATGCCTGCTGGGGCGGCGGCGTGACCGTGGCGGCCAAGGCGGCCGGGGCGAAGGCCGGCGTGGTCGATGGCCCCTGCACGGATCTCGAGGAAGTCGAGGCGTCGGATTTCCCGCTGTGGGGCCGTGGCCTCGCGCCGATCACGACGCGCATCTACGACCTGGGCGGGCGGCTGAACGTGCCGGTGGCGATCGGCGGCGTGGTTGTCTCGCCCGGCGATGCCGTACTGTGCGACGAATCCGGCGTGCTAGTGCTGCCGCCCGACGAAGCCGAGGCCGAGGCCCGCGCGGCCATCGCGCGGCAGGAACGCGGCCTTGCGACCCAGGGCCGCGTGGCGGCGGGCGAGAAGCTCGGCGTCATCAGCGGCGCGACCGCCAAGGTCCTGGCAGGCGGCTGACCATGACGCAGAAGATCGCGATGCTGCAGCCCGTCGCCGATGAGATGATGGGCATCATCCGGGAATTGCTGCCCGAGGGCTTCACCGTCCATGCCGTGACCGGCCGCGCGCCGGATGACCTGAAGGCGGCGATGGCCGATGCCGATTACGGCGTGTGGTGGGACCTGCCGGTCACCGCCGAGATCGTCGCCGCGTCGCCCAAGGTGAAGCTGTTCCACAAATGGGGCGTCGGCGTCGACAACATCGACATGGACGCCTGCCGCGCACGCGGCATCCAGATCGCCCGCACCACCGGCAGCAACGCCGCGCCGGTCGCGGAATTCACCATCGGCGCGATGATCGCACTGGCGCGCCGCATCGTGCCCGCGCACATCTCCACCGCTGCCGGCGGGTGGGAGAAGAACGAGGTCTGGAAGCGCAGCATCATGGTCACGGGCAAGACCGTGGGCATCATCGGGCTGGGCAGCATCGGCAAGGGCGTGGCGAAGCGGCTGGCCGGCTTCGACTGCCGCATCCTGTACCACAACCGCAGCCGCATCCCGGCGGCGGAGGAAGCCGCGCTCGGCGTCGAATACGCCACGCTAGACGACCTGCTGCGGCAGAGCGACATCGTCTCCCTGAACTGCCCGCTCTCGCCCGAGACGAAGGGCATGATCGACGCCCGCGCCTTCGGGCTGATGAAGCGCGGTTCGCTGCTGGTGAATGTCGCGCGCGGCGGCGTGGTGGTGGAAGCCGACCTGATCCGCGCGCTGGAGGATGGCACGCTCGCCGGTGCCGCGGTCGATGTGTTCGAGACCGAGCCGCCGCCCGCCGACCATCCGCTGCGGCGCATGCCGAACGTGATCGTCACGCCGCATACCGCGTCCACCGCCTTTGAGAATTCGCGCAAGGGCGTTGCCCATTGGCTGGGCAACATCCTCCGCGTCTCGAAGGGGGAAGCGATCCCTGAAAAGGATCGCGTCGCCTGACAGGCAGGCCGGGGCCGCGCAAACCGGCGCGGCCCCGGCCACCCAGGGTCAGCCCGGCAGGACGAAGGGCTTGGCCGCCGCCTCATAGGCGGCATAGCCGAGCGCCGCGCGGAATTCGGCCCCCGGCAGCGCGCCGTCAGCCGCCGAGCGGCCGGCGGCGAGCGCCGCCAGGCCGGCCTTCATGCCCGCCATGGCCGGGGAAAGCGTCCCGGTCGGGAAGGTGCCGATCTTCAGCCCCAGCTCGGCGGCGCGCGCCTGCGTCGGCGTCTCGCGGTCCGCACCCGGCGAAAGCACGGCGAAATGCGGCCTGCCCTTGGAGGCGGCAACCGCGCGCTTGACCTCATCCTCATCCTTCGGGCTGTCGAGGAACAGGATGTCGGCGCCCTCCTCGACATACATCTCGATGCGGGCCACGGCCTCCTCGATGCCAGCCGTCGGCCGGCAATCGGTGCGCGCCATCACCAGGATGCCGCTGTCCTTCGCGGCCTCGACGGCGGCGCGGACCTTCATGCGCACCTCCTCGCGCGGCAGGCAGGGCTTGCCGGCCGAGGTCAGCGCGCGCGGGGTGATCTTGTCCTCGATCAGGATGGCGGCCGCGCCGGCGCGGCCATAGGCGCGCACCGTCCGCTGCACGTTCATCGCATTGCCGTAACCATGGTCGCCATCGGCGAGGACCAGCAGGTCCGGTGCGGCGCCGCGCGCCATCTCAAGGCTGTTCAGCATCTCGGCGAAGGAGATCAGGTCGAGGTCCGGCCCGCCCAGGCGGCTCGCCGCGACGCAGGACCCGGACAGGAAGGCGGTCGGGAAGCCGGCCTCGTGCGTCAGCTTGGCGGTCAGGCCGTCCCAGATGGCTGGCATGGTGACGAAGTCTGGCTTCGCCAGCAGAGCGCGCATTCTGTCGGGTGGGGTCATGGCGGAATCCTCGTGGTCGTTCGTCGCGCCGCTGGCGATGGTGCCATCGGCGATTGCCGAGGACTGAAGCACGGCGCGGCGGCGCTGCGAACCCGCCCGCCACCACGAGGCCCGCTTGCCGCGGCCTGTCCTGCCGTGTTGAACTCGCGCCAGGCAACCCGACACGGATCGGGCGCGAGGAGAGGAAACCACAGGATGCCCGAGGCCACCCCAGGCCGCGCGCCAGCATGCTGAGCTATCTGCTGCAGCGCCTTGGCCTCGCGCTCGTGACATGCGTGTTCATATCGGCGCTCACCTTCGTGATCATCCGGTTGCCGCCGGGTGACTTCGTCGATGCCTATATCGCCAACCTGGTCGCCAGCGGCAGTTCCGTCTCGCAGGACCAGGCGGCGGCGATGCGTGTCGAATACGGTTTGGACCAGCCGGTGGTGGTGCAATACGCGCGCTGGATGGGGCGCGTGCTGCAGGGGGATTTCGGCGTCTCCATGGTCTGGCGCCGGCCGGTGAACGAGGTGATCGGCGACCGGCTGTGGCTGACCATGGTTGTCTCGCTGGCCGCGCTGTTCCTGACCTGGGCGATCGCCTTGCCGATCGGAATCTATTCCGCGGTGCGGCAGTATTCGATCGGCGACTACGTCTTCACAACGCTGGGCTTCATCGGACTGGCAGTGCCGAATTTTCTGCTTGCGTTGATCCTGATGTATCTGGGCTTCCGCTACCTCGGCTTGTCGGTCGGCGGGTTGTTTTCCCCGGAATTCGTGCAGGCGGAGTGGAGCTGGGCGCGGGTGTGGGACCTGATGAAGCACCTTCCACTGCCGGCCGCGGTGCTGGCGCTGGCCGGAACCGCCCAGCTGATCCGCATCATGCGCGCGAATCTCCTTGATGAACTGCGCCGGCCCTATGTCGTGACCGCGCGCGCCAAGGGGCTGTCGGAGCGCTACGTCGTGCTGAAGTATCCGGTCCGCGCGGCGCTGAATCCCTTCGCCTCGTCGATCGCCTATCTGTTTCCGTATCTCGTCTCCGGCAGCATCGTCGTCTCGCTGGTGCTGGGTCTGCCGACGGTGGGGCCGTTGCTGCTCCAGGCGCTGGTGGCGCAGGACATGTTCCTTGCCGGCGCGATCGTGCTGCTGCTGGGGGTCATGACGGTGATCGGCACGCTGGTGTCGGACCTGCTGCTGATGTGGATCGACCCACGCATCCGGCTGGAGGGACGGTCATGAGCGCCGCCACCGCGGGCTCGCAGGACCGCTGGGCGGAAGCGACGCAGCTTCAGCTGACGTGGTGGCGATTCCGCAAGCATCGGCTGGCGGTGGTCAGCCTTGTCATCATCGTCCTGTTCTACATGGTTGCGGTGTTCGCGGATTTCCTCGCGATCAACGACCCGCACGCGACCGATGCGCGCCGGTCCTTCATCCCGCCCCAGGCGATCCATCTCTTCGACGATGACGGCTTCAACCCGCATGTCTATGGCCTGCGCGGCGTTCGCGACCGCCAGACCTTCCAGCTGGTCTATACGCCGGACCCGAACCGCAGGCTGCCGGTGCGCCTGTTCGCCGAGGGCTACACCTACAACCTGTTCGGCCTGTTCGAGACCAACATCCACCTTATCGGCGTCGAAGGGGGGCAGCGGACGGATGGCATCTTCCTGCTGGGGAACGACCAGCTTGGACGCGACCTGTTCTCGCGCATGATCGTGGCGACGCGTGTGTCGCTGTCGATCGGCCTTGCCGGCGTCACGCTTAGCCTGCTGCTCGGCGTCCTCCTTGGTGGCATATCCGGGCTCTACGGCGGCTGGGTGGATACGCTGATCCAGCGTGTGATCGAGGTGCTGCGATCCATCCCGACCATACCGCTATGGATGGGCCTCGCCGCCGCGCTGCCCAATACCTGGAGCACGCTGCAGGTCTATTTCGCCATCACTGTCATCATCTCGCTGATCGGCTGGACCGACCTGGCGCGCGTGGTGCGTGGGCGCTTCCTGTCGCTGCGGGAGGAGGATTTCGTCATCGCGGCCGAGCTCGCCGGGGCGAGCCAGGGGCGGATCATCTTCCGCCACATGCTACCCTCCTTCGCCAGCCACATCATCGCCGCGGTGAGCCTTGCCCTGCCGGCGATGATCGTGTCCGAGACGGCGCTCTCCTTCCTCGGGCTGGGGCTGCGGCCGCCGGCGATCTCGTGGGGGATCCTGTTGCAGGACGCGCAGAACATCCAGGTGCTGTCGGGCGCGCCGTGGCTGCTCTCGGCGGCAGTGCCGGTGATCCTGGTGATCCTGGCCTTCAACTTTCTTGGTGACGGCCTGCGCGACGCGGCGGACCCCTATGGCTGAGCAGACATCCCTCGCGGTTCGCGATCTCGCTGTGCACTTCGAAATGGAACAGGGCACCGTGCGGGCCCTGGAAGGCGTGTCCTTCGACCTGCATGCCGGCCGCACGCTGGGCATCGTCGGGGAATCCGGCTGCGGGAAATCCGTAACGGCGCGGTCGATCCTGCGCATCCTCGACCGCCCGGGGCGGATCGTCGGCGGCCGCATCCTGCTCGACCCCGGCAGCGGGGATGAGACCGACCTGATCGCTATGGACCCGGAATCCCGCCGCATGCGCGGCATCCGCGGCGGGCGTATCGGCCTGATCTTCCAGGAACCGATGACGGCGCTATCCGTCCACTACACCGTCGGCAACCAGATCATCGAGGCGGTACGCCAGCATTCCGACCTGTCGAAATCCGCCGCCCGCGACCGCGCCATCGCATTGCTGGGCGAGGTCGGCATCCCTCGCCCCGAACTGCGCGTCGATGCCTATCCCTTCCAGCTCAGCGGCGGGCTGCGCCAGCGTGTCGGCATTGCCATGGCGCTGGCCGGCGATCCGGACATCCTGATCGCGGACGAACCCACCACCGCGCTCGACGTCACGACGCAGTCGCAGGTGCTGAACCTGCTGCGGCGCCTGCAGCGCGACAAGGGCATCGCGCTGATGCTGATCACCCACGACATGGGTGTGATCGCGGAGATGTGCGACGAGGTGGCGGTGATGTATCTCGGCCGCGTCGTCGAATACGCGCCGGTCGCCGAACTGTTTGCCGCACCGCGCCATCCCTACACGCGCGCGCTGCTGCGCGCGGTGCCGACCATTCTCGCCACGCCGCGCCAGCGGCTTGCGACGATCGGCGGCGCTGTGCCGCATCCCGGTGCGCGACCAACGGGCTGCGCCTTCCATCCACGCTGCACCGACTTCATGCCGGGCCGCTGCGACGCGGCATCGCCACCGCCGCTGACGCCCGGGCAGGCCGGTGCCTCCTGCTTCCTTGAGGTGCCGGCATGAACGTGCTCGAGGTGCAGGACCTCAAGAAGCACTACCCGATCCATGCGGGGATGCTGCGCCGGGAAGTCGGCCGCGTGCGGGCGGTGGATGGCGTGTCCTTCCACATCTCCGCCGGCGAGACGCTGGCGCTGGTGGGCGAGAGCGGCTGCGGCAAGACCACCGTGTCCCGCTGCATCCTGCGTGCCCTGTCGCCGACCTCGGGGGCGATCCGCTTCAGTCCGGAAGGTGACGAAAGCGTCGATCTCGCACGGCTGTCGAAGCGCGCGATGCGGCCGCTGCGGCGGCACATCCAGATGATCTTCCAGGATCCATATTCCTCGTTGAACCCGCGCATGATGGTGGGCGACATCATCGCCGAGCCGTTGAAGGTCAACGGCGTTCCGGCCGCGGAGCGCCATGCGCGCGTGCTGGAACTGCTCGACCTGGTGCAGATGCCTGCCGTGGCGCGCACGCGCTTCCCGCACGCCTTCTCGGGCGGGCAGCGGCAGCGCATCGGCATTGCGCGCGCACTGGCGCTGAACCCGCGCCTCGTGGTGGCGGATGAACCGGTCAGCGCGCTTGATGTCTCGGTTCAGGCGCAGATCATCAACCTTCTGCTGGATCTGCAGGATCGGCTGAAACTGTCGATGCTGTTCGTCGCGCATGACCTGTCCGTGGTGCGGCATGTCAGCGACCGCGTTGCGGTGATGTATGTCGGCCGCATCGTCGAGATTGCGCCTACCGATGCGCTGTATCGTGCACCGCGACATCCCTACACCGAGACGCTGCTCGCGGCCGTTCCGGCGCCTGACCCGATGCGTCGCGGACGTGAGATGAAGGCGACGGGCGAGGTCGCGGACCCCGCCAAGCCGCCGCCGGGCTGCGCCTTCCACCCACGCTGCCCCTATGTGCAGGACCGTTGCCGCACCGAGCGCCCCGAGTTGACCGAGGTGGCGCCGGGGCGCTGGAGCAGCTGCCACCGCGCGCGGGAGATCGAACTCGTCGGCGTGGTTTGAAACGACAAGGGAGGAAGTCATGAAGCGACGCGAATTCGGGGCGACACTGCTGGCAACGACCAGCCTCGCCTCTGCCGCCCTGGCGCAATCCCAGGGCAGCGTGCGCGAATCCAACCTGGTGGGGGAACTGGAAGGCCCCACATTGATCAACGATCCGGCGCGGCGGCCGACGCAGTTCAAGGAAGCGCCGATGCTCACCGAGCAGGTGCGCGCCGGCCGCCTGCCGCCGGTGGAACAGCGCCTGCCGCAGGATGTCATGGTGATCCAGCCCCTGCGCAGCATCGGCCGCTATGGCGGCACCTGGCGCCGCGGCTTCATCGGGCCGAGCGACAGCGAGAACGGCAACCGCATCATGTCCGCGGACAAGCCCTTCTTCTTCGACAAGACCGGCACGGAGATCGCACCCTGCCTGTGCAAGGGCTTCGAGGTCAGCGAGGATGGCCGCCGCACCACCGTCTTCCTTCGCAAGGGCATGCGGTGGTCCGATGGCAGCCCGCATACCGCCGATGACTGGGTGTTCTGGTTCGAGGACCTCTACCAGAATCGCGACCTGGTTGCCGCGCCGGCGCCGGAGATGGCATCGAACGGCAAGCCCGGCCGTGTTGAGAAGGTGGATGAGAACACCGTCGTCTTCATCTTCGATGATCCGAACTACCTGTTCCCCTATCTGCTCGCCGGCGACACGCTGGTGGGTGGCGGCCAGACGCGGCAGCAATCGGAAGGACGTGCCTACAGCGTCTATGCGCCGAAGCATTACCTTAGCCAGTTCCTGCCGAAGTACACGCCGCTTGAAACGCTGAACACGCAGGCGCGTGCCGCAGGTTTCAACAACTGGGTGCAACTGTTCCGCGCACGCTCGGATTGGCGGCTGAACCGCGACCTGCCGACGCTGTGCGCCTGGCGCATGACGCAGCCGATCACCGGCCAGCAATGGATCCTGGAACGCAACCCGTTCTTCTATGCGGTGGATACCGAGGGCAACCAGCTGCCCTATATCGACCGCGTGCAGCTGACGCTCGCCGAGAACCCTGAGGTGGTGAACCTGCGTGCTGTCGCCGGTGACTACGACTACCAGGAACGCTTCATCGATCTTGGCAAGCTGCCCATCCTGCTGGAGAACCGCGCGCGCAGCCGGTATCGCGTGCATCTCGATCCTGGCTTCAACGGCAGCGACACGGTGCTGTTCCCGAACCTGACCTACACCGATGATCGCGAGATCGGCGCGCTGCTCGCCGATGCGCGCTTCCGCCGCGCCATGGCGCTCGGTATTGACCGGGAACAGTTGAACGAGGCCTTCTGGCTCGGGCTCGGCACGCCGGGATCGGTTATTCCCGATCGCATCATTCCCGAAAGCCCGGGCGAGGAATGGCGCACGAAATGGTCCACCCATGACCCGCGCCAGGCCAATGCGCTGCTCGATGCCGTCGGGCTGACGCGCAAGGACCGCGAGGGATATCGCCTGCGCCGCGACAACGGCCAGCGCCTGCGCATCGAGATCGCTGTGGCGCAGACGCTGTCCCCCACCTGGCCGCAGCAGGCGGAGATGATCGTCCAGCATTGGCGCCAGATCGGCCTCGCGGGCGATGTGAAGGTGATGGAACGCGGCCTGGCCATTACCCGCGCGTTGAACGACCAGAACCAGATCCTGATGTGGACCAACAACGGGACGGAGAGCCTGTATCTTTACCCGCGCTATGCCTTGCCGGTGGACCCGACGGCCGGCGTGATGGGCAACGCCCATGCGCTGTGGTTCGCGTCGAATGGCGAACGCGGCACGGCGCCGACCGAACCGGAGATGCTGCGCGCTTTCCAGCTGATGCGCGCCGCCGCCGGCCAGCGCCAGGCCGAGCGCACGCGCACCGCGCAGGAGATCTGGAAGATCGCGGTCGAACAGCAATGGGGCATCGGCGTCGTCGGCCTGTCCCCGGCCTTCATGGGCGTGCGCGTGGTCAACGAGAAGCTGGAGAACGTCCCGGCCCGCACCGGCGTATCCCAGCACATCCGCACCCCTTGGGGCGGGCACCCGGAACAATGGTACTTCAAGCCGTGACCAACACCCCGGTCAGGCGCTGAACAGCGCCCGGCCGGGGATCGCTTCGATCAGGCTGCGCGTATAGGCGCTGCGCGGCGCTGCAAAGACGGATTGGATCGGGCCGGCTTCCTCGACCACGCCGTTGCGCATCACCGCGACTTCGTCACAGAGCTGCGCGGCGACGCGCAGGTCATGCGTGATGAACAGGATCGACAGGCCAAGCCGGTCCTGCAACTCCCGCAGCAGCGCCAGCACCTGCGCCTGCACGCTGACATCGAGCGCGCTGACGGGCTCGTCCGCCACCAGCACTTCCGGCTTCATGGCCAGTGCACGGGCGATGCCGATGCGTTGCCGCTGCCCGCCGGAGAATTCGTGCGGAAAGCGATCCACCGCATCGGCATCCAGACCGACCATGGTGAACAATGCGCGCGCCTCGGCCTTCGCGGCTGCCGTCGCCACGCCCGCCGCGATCGGCCCCTGAGCCACCTGCGCGCCGACGCGGCGCCGCGGATTCAGCGACGCATAGGGATCCTGGAACACCATCTGCACCAGACGCGCGGCATCACGTCGTCGTGCCGGCAGCGGTGCCCCACCTACCACCACCTGGCCGCCATCGGTGCCGAGCAGCCCGACGACGCAGCGCGCCAAGGTGGACTTGCCCGACCCACTTTCTCCCACCACCGCCAGCGTGGAACCGCGCTTCAGCGACATCGAAACGCTATCGAGCGCGCGCACCGGCTTGCGGCGCCGGAACAGACCGCGACTGGCATAGGTCTTGGTCAGGCCGCGCACCTCCAGCACCGTCTCGGCCGACAGCGTTCGGGGTTCCGGCGCGTGCAGCCCCGGCACGGCGGCCAGCAGCGCGCGCGTGTAGTCGTGCTGCGGGTTGGTCAGCACCTCCCGCGCCGTGCCTTCCTCCACCACCTGGCCCAGACGCATCACCGCGACGCGGTCGGCGATCTCGGCCACCACGCCGAAATCATGCGTGATGAACAGCACCGCGGTACCGTGGCGCCTCTGCAAATCCTTGATGAGCGCCAGCACCTGCGCCTGCGTGGTCACGTCCAGCGCAGTCGTTGGCTCGTCGCAGATCAGCACCTCGGGCTCCAGCGCCAGCGCCATGGCGATCATCACGCGCTGGCGTTGGCCGCCGGAGAGTTCATGCGGATAGGCGCGCAACGCGCCTTCCGGGTCCGGAAGGCTGACCTCGCGGAGCGCGGCCAGGGCACGGCGCTGCGCCTGCGCGGCATCGAGGCTGAGATGCACGCGCCACATCTCGCCGATCTGCGCACCGACGGTCATCAGCGGGTTCAGCGCCGTCATGGGTTCCTGGAACACCATGGCGATGCGGCGTCCGCGAACCGAACGCCAGCCCTCGGGCGACAGCGCGCAGAGATCCGCGCCCGACAGCGCCATCCGCCCAGACGTGATGGACAGGCCAGGCGCGAGCAGCCCCATCGCGGCCGAGGCGGTGACCGACTTGCCCGATCCGCTCTCGCCGACGATGCACAGGATCTCACCCGATGCGACCGACAGGGATACACCCTCGACGGCGTTCTCCCGGTCCGCGCCAGTCGGCAGGCGGATGGTGAGGCCCTCGACCAGCAGCCGCGTCATCGGCCGCCTGCCAGGCGCGGATTCAGCGCATCGTTCAGTCCCTGGCCGACCAGAGAGACACCGAGGATGGTCAGCAGGATCGCCACGCCCGGAATGGCGGATACGTACCATTCCGTGCGCAACACGCTGCGCCCCAGGCCGATCAAGTTTCCCCAGGATGGCACATTGGGATCGGACAGCTGCAGGAAGGCCAGCGCGCTTTCCAGCAGGATCGCGACCGCCATCACGACCGAGGCATAGACGATCACCGGCGGCAGCGCATTCGGCAGCACTTCCCGCAGGATCAGATGCACATCGCCCAGCCCCTGGACGCGACAGGCCTGCACGAATTCACGTGTGCGCAGGGACAGGAACTCCGCGCGCGTCAGCCGCGCGACCGGTGGCCAGGAGACGATGCCGATCGCTACCGTCACCGTCTCCATCGTGCTGCCGAACACGGCGACGAGGACCAGCAGCAGCAGGAAGTTCGGCAGCGTCTGGAAGGCCTCGGTCAGGCGCATCAGCGCGGTGTCGACGGCACCGCCATAGAAGCCCGCCACCGCACCGATTGCGATGCCGATGACCACGGCGATGGATGTCGCGACGAAGCCGATCAGCAACGAAATGCGCGCGCCGTGGAAAAGCTGCGCCGCGATGTCGCGGCCCGACGGATCGGTGCCCAGTGGAAAGCGTGGATTCGCCCCCGGCCATTGCAGCGGCCGGCCCGCCAGTCCGAGCGGGTCGTTCGGATAGAACCAGGATGCACCCAGCCCCATCACCAGCAGCGCGACCAGGATTGCCGATCCGATCAGCGCCGCAGGGCTGCGCACATAGGCGCGGAACGCCCGCATCAGGACCCCGACACGATGCGCGGATCCAGCCGCGCATAGATGATGTCGACCAGGAAGTTGATGGTGATCACCAGCAGCGCCGACACGAAGACGATGCCGAGCAGGGTGTTGAGGTCCCGCTGCACCACGCTCTCATAGGCTAGCCGGCCCAGGCCCGGCAGCGCGAAGACGCTTTCCACCACCACCGATCCGCCCAGCATCGTCCCCGCCTGCAACCCGATCAGCGTGACCATCGGCAGCATGGCATTGCGCAGGACATGCCGCACCACGACCCGCGTCTCCGACAGACCCTTGGCGCGCGCGGTGCGCACGAAGTCAAGCGACAGCACCTCGAGCATCGAGGCGCGCATGATGCGCAGGTAGATCGCCAGGAAGATCAGCCCCAGTGTCAGCGTCGGCAGCACCAGGTGCCGCACGATGTCCAGCACGGCGGCGATGCCGGTGTAGGATTCCGTGATGTCAGTGAAGCCGCCCGCCGGCAACCATTGCAGATAGACGCTGAACAGGACGATCGCCATCAGGCCGAACCAGAAGGACGGCGTGGCATAGAACACCAGTCCCAAGGTCGAGATCAGCGTGTCGGGCCACTTGTTCACCCGCCGGGCTGCCACTACGCCCAACAGCAGCCCGAAGAAGAAGGCGAAGGACAGGGATGCGACCATCAGCAGGATGGTCGGCGGCAGCCGTTCGAGGATCACGGTCGCGACCGGTTTGCCATAAATGGCCGAGAAGCCCAGATCGAGGGTCACCAGTCGCATCAGGTATCGCCAGAGCTGCGCCGCGACCCCGACATCAAGCCCGTAGAAGCGGCGCAGTTCCTCGGCAAGCGCGGGGTCGCCACCACCCATCTGCGCCATCAGCGCATCGACCGTGTCGCCCGGCGCCAACTGCAACAGCAGGAACATTCCGGCAAGGATCAGCAGCAGCGTCGGCAGCGACGCCGCCAGCCGCCACAGCGCGAGGCGCAGGACCCTCAAGACGCCAACCAGGTGTCATGCCAGGAGGAAGACGCCCAGCGCGGATTGTTCCCCGCATTGCGGATGCGCCGGTTGAACACCGAGACGAAGATCTGCTCGATGGGCATCCACAGCGGTAATTCGGTCTGCGCGGCGCGTACGAAGTCGGCGTACAGCGCCTTGCGCTTCACCGGATCGACCTCGGTTGCCGCATTATCGATGACCGCATCGATGGCGGGATCGGTCCAGCCCCATTGATTCGTCCAGGGAGCGCCGCGCGGGCTGCCGGACCGGTACCACACCGTCGTGCTGACCGCAGGGTCGCTGCGATACTGGTGCCACCCTGTCGCCAGGTCGAAATTCCAGTCGTTGTAGACCGTGCGGAGGAAGCCGGCGGCATCGAGCCGCACGATCTCGACGCGGATGCCCACCTGTTGCAGCGATTGCTGGATGAAGGTGGTCCACAGCGCGATGTCCTCGCCCCAGGGAGCGGGATTGAGGCGTAGGTTGAACCGCACGCCGCCGGCGCCGCGCCGGTGCCCGGCTTCGTCGAGCAGGCGGTTTGCCGCTGCGACGTCGTAGCCGTATTGCGGCATCGACGCGGTCGGGTAGTAGTCGGTCGAGACCGACGGGATCGGCCCGGTGCCGGGCTTGGCGAAGGGCCCGAGGAAGTTCTCGATGAAGAAGGGCACGTTGAGCGAATGCGCAATTGCCTTGCGCACGCGGATATCCGCCAGGATCGGATTGCGGAAGTTGAATTCCAGCGTGTTGGTGCGGACATTGCCTTCGTTGCCGCGCGTCGTGGATTCGAAGCGCGGATCGCGTCCGAGCCGCTGCATGTCGGCGATCGACAGTGCCGAATACGGGCTGAACAGGAGCTGGCCGGATTCCATCTGCGCAGCGGCGGCCGCGCGGTCGCCAACCACGCGCCAGATGATGCGGTCGAGATACGGCATGTTCTCGCGCCAGTAGTTCGGGTTGCGCTCGGCGATGATGTGCTGCCCGCGTTCGTACTGGACGAACTTGAACGGCCCGGTGCCGACCGGCGCGTTGTTCGCCGGATTCTGCCGGATGTCGCCCGTCTCGAAGATATGCTTGGGCGAGACGTAGCCCAGGTCCGGCAATCCGCGCAGCAGCAGCCCCTGCGGCATCGGGCGTTCGTACTTGAAGATCGCGGTATGCGGGTCGGGCGTCTGCACTTCCGTGAGGAACTGCTGCATCGTCGTCCCGTAGTTGAGGATCTTCTTCCACATCTCCATCGCGGAGAAGGCGACATCGGCGGAGGTGAAGTCCTTGCCGTCATGCCATGTCACGCCACGGCGCAGGCGGAACACATGGGTCAGCCCGTCCGGCGCACTCTCCCAGGATTCCGCCAGCACGCCGACCGGATTGCCCTGCGCGTCAAGATCGACCAGCGCTTCCTGCATCTTGCCGCCGACGATGTAGACGCCGGTCGACGCCTGAAGCGACGGATTGAGGATGCGCTGTTCCGTAGCGAAATGCACCGTCAGCACGCCGCCGCGGCGGGGCGTCTCCTGCGCCATCGCGGTGGCGGGAAACATCGCGGCGGCGCCAAGCAGCAGCGTCTCGCGGCGGGTCGGTCCGGTCATGGTCGTCATTCTCCTGTCGCGTGGATCAGGCGGTCTGGAAGATCACGGCAACGCCATTGGCAAGGCCAGGCGGGCGCGGTGTCGGCGTCGCCAGCACCATGCCGGCGCCGCCCTCGGCGGGCAGCGCATCCTCGGCGCAATGCGCGAGGCGGGCGATGACGGCGCGCGGTGCGAAGCCTATGTCCGCCCGGCCCGGTCCGGTTGCGACGAGGCAAAAGTCGCCATCCTGCCGCACCGTGCTGTCGATCGCCCCCGCAAGCGTCGCCGCCGCGCCGGCGGGGTCTTCGGTCGTCGCCAGTGCCCGCAGGATGCGGGTCGCGCCGTTCTGGTGCGTCTGCAGCGATGGCACCCAGACCGCCTCGCGCGTGTGGTGCTGGCAGGCGAAGATGCCGAGGCCGGCTGGATACAGGGACGACGGAAACCGGAACACGCTGAAGCGCGCCTCGGCTTCGCTGCCATCGGGCATCGGCACAGGGCGGCCGAAATGCAGCGGCCCCACTGAATCGACGCCCCGCGCGCGCAACGCATCCGCACCCGCGGCGGCATCGGTGGTGGTGAAGGCGGCGCGCTCCAGCCCCTCGCGCTTCGCCAGGAAGTCGCGCAGTGCCTGGTTGTGCGGCTGCGGCACCAGCACGGCCAGCAATTCAAGGTAGTCCTGCCCGAACATCATCGTGTGGTTGGCGCTGCCGACATGCGCGCTGTGCAGCCCGCGCGGCGACAGGGTGAAACCCAGCGCGCGCCAGGCATCGGCCGCGGCATCAAGATCCCGCACGGCGACAACGAGATGATCAAGCCCAACGACGGTCGGGATCATGGGTCACGCTCCAGTGAAGACCAAATTTGGCATTGCAGGTGCTGCGCTGCAACATCGGCCTGGCGATGTCCCGCGCGACGTCATTCGTGCATCGTGCCACTCTGCGCGGCAACTCCACCGCGAAAATCGTCTCCGCAAGCCGATTTGCGAAGCGGCCGCCCGCGCGCGACAGTCGCGCCATGACCGACACGCCGATCGAACGCATCGCCCAGGCCCTGCCGCGCCTATATCCTGGACCGGGCGGCGCCGCCGCCGTCCTGCGGAATGGCGAAGTGCTGCTGCGCCACGCCTGGGGCTTCGCCAATGCCGAGCAGCGTATCCCGTTCACGCCGCGCGCGCTGTTCCGCATGTGCTCCATCACCAAGCAGTTCGCCTGCGCGACGCTGCTGGACCGGCTGTCGGACCCGACGGTGCTGGACGACGATCTGCGGCGTCGGTTGCCGCTGCTGGAGGGCGTGGCGCCGGGCAGCCTGCACCTCGCGCACAACCAGTCGGGGCTACGCGATTACTGGGCCGTCGCCATGCTGCACGGGTCACCCGTCGAGGCCCCGTTCGGGCCTGAGGAATCCGCCCGCGTCATCGGTGGTACGCGATCGCTGCATTTCGCGCCCGGCACGCAGTATTCCTACGTAAACCAGAATTTCCGCCTGTTGACCGAGATGCTGGAGGCCCGCACCGGCCAGAGCTTCGCCGATATGCTGCGCGGCGGCACCTTCGACCAGGCAGGCATGGAGACGGCCTTTCTGGCCGCCGACACGCATGCCATGCCGGACGGCACGGAAGGCTATGAGGGCACCCACGCCACCGGCTTCCGCCCGGCGGTGAACCGCATCCATTGGACCGGCGATGCCGGGCTTGGCGCTTCGCTGGACGACATGATCGCATGGGAAAAGCACATCGACGCGACGCGCGATGATGCGGGGTCGCTGTATCGTCGCCTGTCGGCACCCGTGGCGTTTGCCGATGGCGCGCCGGCCTTCTATGGCTTCGGTCTCGCGCGTGGCGCGGAATTCGGTCGTGCCGTCACCGGTCATGGCGGTGCCCTTCGCGGCTGGCGCAGCAACCGCATCCATGTCGCGGCCGAGCGCGTCTCCGTGGTGGTGATGTTCAACCATCTCTCCGATGCGCATGCGGCCATGCTCGACCTGCTGGCCGCGCTGCTGGACGAGCCACGAACCACAGCGGCATCCGACCTGCCCGCGCCGGACTGGTGCGGCGCCTATCTGGACCCATCGACCGGTCTGTCCGTACGCATCGACGCGGCATCGCCTGGCAGGCTTCGGCTGCGTTTCGGCCATAGTGCGGAGACGCTGGACCTGAACGCCGACGGGTCGGCGGCAAACGTGCAGACCCGCATCCATCCGACGCCGCAGGGATTGCGCATGCGGCGGGTGAGGGAAAATCAGTCGACGCTGCTGCGCCCGGCCGGAGGATCGACGCGCATCGACGCCGCCGGTCGCTACGCCTGCGCCGAGCTTGGCGCCGAACTCACCATCGCCAATGCCGGTGGCGCGCTGTATGGCGCCTTCTCAGGTTTCCTGGGCCGTGGCCGCATGGAATTGCTGGATCCGATCGGGCCCGACCTCTGGGCGCTGCCCTGTCCGCGGGCGCTGGACCACACCCCCCCCGGCGACTGGACCATTGCCATCCATCGCGACGCCGCAGGACAGGCGACCGGCGCCACGGTCGGCTGCTGGCTGGCGCGCGGGCTGCGCTACGACCGCATCGGTGGCGCTTAGCGCCATCATCCCCGGTCAATGGCGCTGTCGTGCCAGCGGCGCAGCAGCAGGTGCGACAGCAGCGTGAGTGCCAGGAAGATCGCGATCCCGGTCCCCGATACCAGCACCAGGGCGGCGAACATGCGCGGGATCTGCAGCTGGTACCCGGCCTCGAGGATACGGAATGCCAGCCCGGACGCGCTGCCGCCGGTGCCCGCCACGAATTCCGCGACGATCGCCCCGATCAGCGCCAACCCGCCAGAGATGCGCAGCCCGGCCAGGAAATAGGGCAGGGCGCTGGGCAGCATCAGCCGCCACAGCATCTGCCATCGGCTGGCCCGGTAGAGCCGGAACAGGTCGCGCAGATTGTGGTCGGCGGAATTCAGGCCGACGATGGTGTTCGACAGGATCGGGAAGAAGGCGACGATCCAGGCACAGATGAGCAGGGAGAGCGTGACGTCGTTCACCCAGATGATGATCAGCGGCGCGATGGCGACGATCGGCGTCACCTGCAGGATGACGGCGAAGGGCAGCAGTGACATCTCGACGATGCGCGACTGCGCGAACAGCACCGCCAGCAGCAGCCCTAGCGACGCTGCCACGCCCAGCGCCATCAAGGTGATCTTCAGCGTGACCAGCAGCGAGACCGACAGCGTTCCCCAATCCTTCGCCAGCGTCTGCGCCACCAGCAAGGGCCCTGGAAGGATATAGGGCGGCAGGCCGTTGATCCGTACCACGGCCTCCCATCCGCCGAGGAACAGCAGGACGATCACCGTCGGCGCCAGCATGCGCAACACGATCCCCGGCGGCCCGCCGTTCACGCCGCCGGCTCCATCGCGGCCGACAGGGCGTGGGACACGGTGCGGCATTGCGCCGCATAGTCGGCCGAGGTGCGGAACTCCTCGCCGCGGCCCTCCGGTGCCGCAACCGGGAACGACTGTACGATGCGCCCCGGGCGTGGCGCCATCACGGCGATACGCTCGGCGAGGAAGACGCTCTCGAACACCGAATGGGTGACGAAGACCACGGTGAAGCGCTCCGCCAGCCACAGCTGCCGCAGATCGTTGTTCAGGCGGAAGCGGGTGATCTCGTCCAGCGCGGCGAAAGGCTCGTCCATCAGCAGCAGGCGCGGTCGCGTCACCAGGGCGCGCGCGATCGACACGCGCATCTTCATGCCGCCCGACAGCGCGCGTGGATAGGCGTGCTCGAAACCCGCCAGCTCGACCCGCGCCAGCCACGTCGCGGCGTGGTCCTCGGCCTCGCTGCGCCTCATGCCCGCAAGTTCCAGCGGCAGGGCGACATTGCGCATCACCGTCGCCCAGGGCATCAGCGTCGGTTCCTGGAAGACGAAGCCGATGTCGTGCTGCGGCTTGCCATCCGCCCAGTCCAGCGATCCGGCCGATGGCGCGTCGAGTCCGGCCAGGATGCGCAGCAGGGTGGACTTGCCGCAGCCAGACGGGCCCAGCAGCGCCAGGAAGTCGCCCTGGCCGATCGCAAGGTCGATTCCGTCCAGCGCGAGCGTGCCGCCCGCGTAGCGCTTGCGGACGCCGCGCAGCGAGACGAGCGGCGCGCCCGGGTTCAACGCAGCCCCACCCGCTTGTTCACGAATTGCAGCGAATAGGCCCGCCTGATGTCGAGCCCCGGCGGCGCGGCGCCGGCGTCACGCATGGTGGTGTAGAAACTCTCCCATCGCGTATCGGTCATCGCGCCGATGCCCAGTCTTTCGGCATCGCCCGAGAATACGATGCCGCGTTCATTCATCACGCGCACCGCATAGGCGATGCGTTCGGGTGTCATCTCCGGATTGTCGCGCATGATCATGCGGTTCGCCGCTTCGACGTCCTGTCCCTGCATGTATTGCGCCCAGCCCTCGATGGTGGCGTCGACGAAACGCTGCACGACATCGGCCTTCTGCTCAACCATGCGGCGGGAGATGTCGATCGTCGTCTGGTAATTCGGAAAGCCGGCATCGGCGATCAGGTGCACCCGTGGATGCGCGCCGGCCTGCATGGCGGAGAATGGCTCCGAGGTCAGGAACCCCTGCTGGATGGCGCCCTTGTCGGCGAGGAAGGGCTGCAGGTTGAAGGTATAGGGGCGGATCTGTTCGTCGTTGAGGCCGAAGCGCGCGCGCAGGAAGGGCCAGAAGGTGATCCGCCCGCCGGCACCGATCAGCAGCGGGCGGCCGCGCATCTGCTTGAAGCCGGTGATGCCGGCTTCCTCATGGCTCATCAGGATCTGCGGATCCTTCTGCATGATCGCGGCGATGGTCAGGAAGGGCAGGTTCTCCCGCACATAGGACAGCGCCTGGAAGCCGTTCGACATCACCATGTCCACGCGCCCGGCCAGAAGCAGCTGCGCCAGGTTCTGCTGCGGCCCGCCCATGCGCAGGTCGCATTCGATGCCATGGCGGCGATAGATGCCCCCGGCGACCGCCTGGTAGTATCCACCTTGCTCCGCCTGGGCGAGCCAATTGGTCTGGAAGGAGACACGGTCGAGCGTCTGCGCGCCCGGCACGCGCGCGCCCGCCACGGCGACCAGCGCGAAGGCCGCGCCACCCGCCAGCGCCCTGCGGCGTTCGATCCGGTATGTGCTGCGCATGGTCTTCTCCGTCGGCGTCCGGGGCGGTCCGATGCAAGGATGTTGCGTGAATCAAGCCGGCGACAAGGGACATGCCGGCCGGCCCATCCGGTCGAAGCCTGGACCCGTTGGCCCGGCGGCGCCATCGCCTCGTTGCCCGCCGGCCCGGACGACTGGACCGGGGGCGCGCGGTGGCGCAGGGTTCGCCAAAATCCGCGGGGACGCCGTCCATGTCCATCCAACGCCGTGCCTTGCTGGGTGCCACCGCATCGCTGCCGGTGGCCGGCAGCGCTCGCGCCCAATCTTTCCCGACGCAGCCGCTGCGCATCATCCCGCCCTATCCGCCCGGCGGGGGCACCGACACCGTGGCGCGGCTGCTGCTGCCGCATCTGATGTCCCAACTCGGCCAGAACATCGTCATCGAGAATCGCGGCGGCGCCGGCGGTTCCATCGGTGCCGCCGAAGTTGCCCGCGCCCCGAAGGATGGCCACACCCTGCTGCTCGACAGCATGGGCCATGTGGTGAACCCGACGCTGATGACGGGCCTGCCGTTCGACTACGCGTCCGCCTTCGCGCCCATCACGCAGCTGACCTGGCAGCCGCAGATGCTGGTGGTGGCCGCCAGTTCACCCCATCGGACGACGGCCGACCTCGTGGCAGCGGCCAAGGCACGGCCGGGCACGGTCTCCTACGCCAGTTCGGGCAACGGCACCGGCGCGCATCTCGCGATGGTGGAATTCACGCGCCTCACCGGCGTCGAGATGACGCACATCCCGTATCGCGGCGGCGGTCCGGCCATGACCGACCTGGTGGCGGGCAACGTCACCTGCGCCTTCGCCTCGGCCGCGGCGGCAACCGCCCATGTCCAGGGCGGCCGACTGCGCGCGCTGGGGGCCGCCGGCCTGCGTCGCATCAGTGCCCTGCCTGACGTGACCACGCTCGACGAACAGGGCTATCGCGGCTTCGATTTCGACGAATGGAACGGGTTGTGGACCGTCGCCGGTTCGCCGGCCGCCGCCGTGATGCGGCTGCACGCAGCGGCCGTCTTTGCGCTGAACCAGCCTGACGTGCGTGCCCGCATGGACCAGATCGGCATCGTCCCGCTCGGCAGCACCCCCGAGGACTTCGCCACCTTCGTCATCGCGCAGCGGGACCGCGCCGCGCGGCTGATCCGCCTGGCCAACATCACCCTGGGTTGAACCATGTACGCCGCACCGCCTTCCGTCACCGCCGAGATCCACACCGAAGTGCCCGAGGCGCTGCGCATCCGCGACCGCGGCAGCGACTGGCTGTACGGCCGGCCCGGCCCGACGCCGCATTCCTTCCTGGAAGGCCCGTCCTTCGATCGCGCCGGCAATCTGTGGCTGACCGACATCGTCTTCGGCCGGATTTTCCGTGTCAGTCCGGCGGGCGACTGGACCGTTGTCGCCGATTATGATGGCGAACCGAACGGCCTCGCCTTCCATCGCGACGGCTGGGCGGCGATCACCGATGCCAAGCGCGGCCTGCTGCGGCTGGATCCCGCCACGGGTGCCGTCGCGCCCCTGGTTCCGCGCGCGCGACGCGAGGGCTTCCGCGGCGTCAATGATTGCACCTTCGCGATGAATGGCGACCTGTACTTCACCGACCAGGGCCAGACCGGCCTGCATGACCCGGCCGGGCGCGCCTATCGCCTGCGCGCGGGTGCCGACCAGGCGGATGCGCTGGTGTCCAACATACCCAGCCCGAACGGCCTGGTGCTGACGCCCGATGGCCACACCCTGTATGTCGGCGCGACACGCGACAACGCGATCTGGCGCGTGCCGATTACCCCCGATGGCGGCGTGATCCGCGTCGGACGGTTCATCGCCATGTCCGGCGGCCTGGCCGGGCCGGACGGGATGGCGCTGGATACGCAGGGGAACCTGGTCGTCGCCCATGCCGGCATGGGAACGGTCTGGATCTTTTCCCGCCTCGGCGAACCCCTGCTGCGCATCAGGTCTCCGCGCGGGCTGGGCACCACCAATGTCTGCTTCGGCGGGCCGGACAACCGCGACATCTTCATCACCGAGAGCGAGTCGGGCTCGGTGCTGCGCACGCGCTGGGACCATCCGGGCCAGCCTTTGTTCGCCCATGCCTGAAGCCTCTTGCCAGCCGACGCGGAATGCGCCGTTCTGCGCGTCATGGAGGCTTCACGAAACAGCGACGCGCTGCTGGCGGTGGACGGGCTGCGCCTGTCCTTCGGCGGGCTGGCCGCGCTGGATGGCGTCGCCTTCGACGTCGCGCCCGGCCGCATCACCGCCCTGATCGGCCCGAACGGCGCGGGCAAGACCACGCTGTTCAACGCCGTCTCCGGCCTAGTGCGCCCGCATGCAGGCAGCGTGCGGCTGCGTGGGCAGGAACTTCTTGGCCTGAAGCCGGAACAGATCACCGCGCGCGGCATGGTCCGGTCCTTCCAGATCGCCCGCGGCTTCCCGAAGCTGTCGGTGTTCGAGCACCTGATGCTCTACGGTCAGGACCAGCCGGGAGAGAGCTGGACGGCCGCCCTGCTTGGGTCCGCCGCCGCGCGCCGGCGCGAACAGGCGCTGGCCGAGCAGGCCTTGGCCACCGCCCGCCGCTTGCGCCTGTCTCATGTCATCGACAACCAGGTCACCGCGCTGTCCGGCGGGCAGAAGAAGTTGCTCGAGATCGGCCGCACGCTGATGGCCGAACCGGCGTTGATGCTGCTCGACGAGCCCGCCGCGGGGGTGAACCCGACGCTGGCCGAGGAGATCGGCGACCTGCTGCGCGCCATCGTCGCCGAAGGTCGCACCATCCTGCTGGTCGAGCACGACATGGCGCTGATCGAACGGATCTCCGACCACATCGTCGTCATGGCCGCTGGCCGCACCCTGGCGGAGGGAAGCTTCGCGCAGATCCGCGAGGACGCCGCGGTGCAGGACGCCTATCTGGGCGGTGCACGATGACGGCACTGATGGTCCACGACCTGACGGGCGGCTATGCCGCGGCCGACCATGTGGTGAAAGGCGTCTCCTTTGCAGTGGCGCCGGGGGAACTCGTCTGCGTCATCGGGCCGAATGGCGCCGGCAAATCGACCGTGCTGAAGCTGCTGACCGGCCTGCTGCGTCCGCGCGCAGGGCATGTCGCACTCGACGGCCGCGACGTCACAGGCCAATCGCCACGCGCGGTGATCGAGGCCGGCATGGTACTGGTGCCGCAGGAACGCAACGTGTTCGGTACGCTGAGCGTCGAGGAGAACCTCGTCATGGGTTGCTTCCTCGATCCGCGCCGCGCGAGGGCACGCATGGCGGCGGTGATGGACCGCTTTCCATTGCTGGCGGAACGCCGCCGCCAGGCCGCGCGCACCATGTCGGGCGGGCAGCGCCAGATCCTCGCCATGGGCCAGGCGCTGATGAGTGAACCACGCCTCCTGCTGCTTGATGAACCGACCGCCGGCCTGTCGCCCATGGCGGCGACGGATCTGTTCGCCCTGGTGCGCGCCACCGTCGAATCCGGCGTGGCCGTGCTGATGGTGGAACAGAACGCGCTGCAGGCGATGGAGATCTCCGACCGCGCCCTCGTGCTGGTGGATGGCCGCCAGGCGCATGAAGGACCCGCGCCCGCGCTGGCGCGCGACCCGGCGATACGACGCCTGTTCCTCGGCGGCCGTGGAGCGGGCAGGATGGACGACACAGGGACCCAAAGGGAGACCACCCCATGACCAGCATCACTCGCCGCTCGGCGCTGATCGCCGGCGCCTCGCTTCTCGCCATGCCCTCGCTGGTCCGCGCGCAGGGCGCGCCGATCCGGCTCGGCACGCTGACGCCGCTGACCGGGGCGGGCGGCCCCTATGGCCCGGTCATGGCCAATTGCGTGCGCGCCGTGATCACCGAGGTGAACGGCGCCGGCGGCGTGCTCGGCCGCCAGGTCCAGCTGGTCAGCGAGGATGACCAGACCAACCCGGAAGCCGGCCTGCGCGCCGCGCGCAAGCTGATCGATGTCGATCGCGTCGCCGCCATCATGGGCACATGGGCGTCGTCGGTGACCACCGCGGTTGCGCCGCTGTGCTGGGAGAACAAGACCTTCCTCGCCACCGTGTCGGGCGCGGATTCCATCACCGCCCTGCCGCATAATGGCTGGCTGATCCGCACCCAGCCCAACACCACGCTGCAGGGTCGCAAGTTCGGCGAATACATCGTCGAACTCGGTGCGAAGCGCGCCTTCTTCATGGCGCCGCAGACGCCCTTCACCCAGTCGCAGCTCGCCAACATGAAGCCGCCGATCGAGGCCGCCGGCGGCACGATCGACATGCTGATCTACGACAACAACAAGCCGTCGCTTCGTACCGAGGTGGACCAGGCGCTGCGCGCACGGCCGGAGGTGCTGGTGCTCGGCGGCTATACGCCCGACACCACGGTGCTGCTGCGCGACATCTTCCGCGCGGGCTTCCGCGGCAAGATCCTCGCCTACGCCTATTCGGTGAACCAGCAGATGATCGGATCGCTGCCGAATGAGGTGACGGAGGGCATCTACACCCTCGCGCCGTCACCGGCGGAAGGGTCGGCCGCCTTCGACCGCGTGAAGCGGATCGTCGGCAACGACAATCCCGATCCCTACACCTGCCAGATCTACGACCACATCAACCTGGTGCTGATGGCGATGGCCATTGGCGGCGACGGCACTGGTCAGGTGATCCACGACAACATCCGCAAGGTCAGCCAGGGCGGGGGCGATCGCGTGGACAATGCGATGGACGGGTTGCGCGCCATCGCGGCGGGCAAGAAGGTCGACTATGACGGCGCCTCGGGCCCGTGCGACTTCACCGATGCGGGCGACATCACCGACTGCAAGTTCCGCTATGAACAGGTGCGCGGCGGCCGCCAGACGCTGATCCGCATCGCCTGATGATCGAGGCGCTTCTCCAGGCGCTGATCAACGGCGTGATCGCCGGCATCATCCTTGCGGTGCCGGCGCTCGGCTTCACGGCGATCTTCGCGGTGCTGAACTACCCGAACTTCGCCATCGGCGCGCTGGCGACGGTGGGTGCCTATGCGGGCTGGGTCGGCAACACGGTGTTCGGCCTGCCGATGATCGCGGCGCTGCCGATCGCCTTCGCGGCGGCGGCGCTCGCGGGCCTCGCGCTGCAATGGGTGGCGGTGAAGCCTCTCGAATCCGCCGGCGCGCTGATGATGGCGATCGCCTCGATGGCCGCCGGGCTGGTGATCGAGAACATGCTGCGCTTCTGCTTCGGCAATGATCTGCGCGGCTTCGACCTGCCACTGTTGCGGGACTGGCGCTTCGGCGAATTCCGCATCGGGCCGCAGCAGGTGCAGAATTTCGGGCTCGCACTCGCCTGCATGGCGCTGCTCTGGGCCTTCCTGCGCTACAGCCGCACCGGACGGGCGATGCGCGCGGTGGCCGACAATCGCGACCTGGCCCTGCTGCGGGGTGTCGACCCCGCGCGCGTTGCCGCCGTGACGGTGGCGGTGGGCGCGGGGCTTGCGGGCATGGGCGGGATGCTGGTCGGGCTCGATACCTCGGTCGATCCGCTGACCGGCACGCGGTTGGTGTTGTCGATTTTTGCCGCTGCCGTGCTCGGCGGGCTGGGGTCGATCCCCGGCGCGGTGACGGGCGCGATCGCCATCGGCATGGCGGAGGAACTCGCCGTGCTGGCCTTCAGCCCCGCATATCGCCTGGTGGTCGGCTTCGTCGTCATCCTCGCGGTGCTGACGCTGCGCCCGGCGGGCTTCTTCGGCGCGCGAGCCGCCTGATGATCTCCTACATCATCTTCCTGCTGGTGATCGCGGGCATCTACGCGTTGCTGGCGCAGAGCCTGTGCCTGGCCTGGGGTGTCACGGGACTGGTCAATCTCGGCCTTGCCGGCTTCTTTGCCATCGGGGCCTATGCCTCGGCGACGCTGGTGAAATGGGGCGGTGTCCCGGTTCCGATTGGGTTGGTCGCGGCGATGGTGGCGGGCGCGGTGGCAGGTTTTGTCGTCTGCGTCTCCACGCTGCGGTTGCGCGACGACTATCTCGCCATCGTCACCCTCGGCTTCGCGGAAGCCGTGCGCGTCGTCGCATCGAACGAGATCTGGCTGACCGGCGGCACGGATGGCATTTCCGGCATTCCAGCCGGCATGCCGCGCGACTGGGGGCAGGGGTTCCATATCGTATCGCTGGTCGTGGTCAGCGCCCTCGTCGGGTTGGTGTGGCTGGCGCTGCGCCGGCTTGTAGCCTCCCCCTGGGGGCGCGCGTTGCGCGCGGTGCGCGAGGACCAGATCGTCGCCGCCGTCGCCGGCAAGCGGGTGACGCGGCTGAAGGCGGAAGCCTTCGCCATCGCCTGCGCCATCGCCGCCCTCGCGGGCGCGCTGTACGGTCACTACACGTCATACATCGCGCCGGAGATCTTCCAGCCGCTGATCACCATCTATGTCTTCCTTGCGGTGACGGCCGGCGGCAATGGGCGCCCGACGGGTGCGGCGATCGGTGCGTATATCCTGATCGCCTTCCTGGAAGCCACGCGCTTCGCCGCCGAGATCGTGCCAGGTGTGACCGCCGTCCAGGCGGCGGCTTTGCGCGAAGCCTCGGTTGGCGTCGCGCTGATCCTGCTGCTGCGCTTCCGCCAGCGCGGCCTGTTTCCCGAACTGAACCAGAAGGCCCCCGCATGACCGTGGCCCTGCCGCCTGCCCTGATCGCCCTTGCCCGCGCTGCCGCGGATGACGCCGACCCTGTCGCGGTGTTCCGCGCCGCCGAGGCCGCCTCCGCCGCGCTGATGCGCCATCGCCTGTTCACCGCGCTGTTCGTGGTGCCCGGTGGGGCGGAGGTGGAGCGCGTGTATTCCTCCGACCCCGTTGCCTATCCACTGACCGGCCGAAAGCATATGGGCCCGACGCCGTGGGGCGAGCATGTGCTGAAACAGGGGCGCGTCTGGCACGGCAACGGCATGGACGACATCCGCTGGGCGTTCCCCGACCACGCGCTGATCGAAAGCCTTGGCTGCGCCGCCTGCATCAATATTCCCGTTCGTGAGGGTGGCGTCGTGGTCGGCACGCTGAACATCCTCGATGCCGTCGACGCCTTTACGGACGAGGATATCGCCGTCGCCGAGGTGATCGGCGGCTTCCTGCCCGGTGCGCTGCGCCGCGCCGCCGACCTTGCTGCCGTTTGAATGCCGGAGACCGCCCGCATGACTGACACCATCCTGTTCGAGAACGCCGCCATCCTGGACGGCACCGCCGAGGGCGCCGTCCCCGGCCACGTCCTGGTCGAGGGCGGCACCATCAAGGAGGTCAGCGACAAGCCGATCGTGGCCGCCTCCGCGCGCCACATCGACCTGCGCGGCCGCACGCTGATGCCCGGGCTGATCGACGCGCATGTGCATGTCGTCGCCTCCATCGTGAATCTCGGCCTGAATGCGATGCTGCCCGATGCCGTCATCGCCTTCCGCGCGGCGAAGATCATGAACGGCATGCTGATGCGCGGCTTCACCACGGTGCGCGACCTCGGCGGCGCCACGCATGGGCTGCGCATGGCGCGCGACGAAGGGCATTTCGACGGCCCGCGCCTGAACATCTGCGGCAAGGCCTTGTCCCAGACCGGTGGGCATTGCGACTTCCGCGGCCGCCACGACACGCGCGACACGGCGTTCTTCGCGGCCCGGCTCGGCACGCTGGGCCGGCTGGTCGATGGCGTGCCCGATGTGCGGCGCGCCTGCCGGGAGGAAATCAAGGCCGGCGCCGACTACATCAAGATCATGGCCAATGGCGGCGTCGCATCCCCCACCGACCCCATCGCCTTCGTCGGCTTCTCGAAGGAGGAAGTGCTGTCCTCGGTCGAGGAAGCCGAGAACGCCGGCACCTATGTGGCGGCCCACCTGTACACCGACAGCGCCATCCATCGCGCCGTCGAATGCGGCGTGCGCAGCCTGGAACATTGCAACCTGATCCAGTCCCCGACCGCACGCTTCGCCGCCGAACGCGGCGCCATCGCCTGCCCGACGCTGGTCACCTACCAGGCGTTGAAGGATGAAGGTGCGTCGCTCGGCCTGCCGGCGGAATCGGTCGCCAAGATCGACGATGTGCGGACGGCCGGGCTGCGCTCGCTGGAGATCATGCGCGATGCCGGGCTGATGATGGCCTTCGGCACTGATCTGCTGGGCGACATGCACCGCCACCAATCGTCCGAATTCGTCATCCGCGGCCAGGTGCTGCCGGCCATCGAGGTGATCCGCAGCGCGACCATAAACGCGGCGAAGCTCCTGGTGGCGGAAGGCAGCATCGGCTGCGTCGCGCCGGGTGCGCTCGCCGACCTGATCGTGGTCGAGGGCGATCCGCTGAAGGATCTCAGCCTGCTGGCCGGTCAGGGCGAGCACCTGTCCGCCATCATGCTCGGCGGGCGCTTCGTGAAGGATGCGCTGGCGGCTTGACCGCCGGCCGCTTTGGCCGGGACCATGGCCACGACAGGCCGGGGGACAGGCGAATGCGGATCATGGATCGGGCAGGCTTCTCGCGTCGAGCGCTGTTGGCGGCGCCCACCGCGCTGGCAACACCTGCCGCGGCCCAGACGGGCTTCCCCGACCGGCCGATCCGGCTGCTGATACCGTGGCCCCCGGGCGCTTCGGCCGATGTCTTCCTGCGCGCGGTGGCCGACCAGGCCGGGCGCCGCCTTGGCCAGCCCGTGATACCCGAGAACCGACCGGGCGCGAGCGGCACCCTGGGCGCAGCCGCGCTGAAGGATGCGCGGCCGGATGGCTACACCATCGCGCAGTTCTTCAGCGGCGTGCACCGCGCGATGCTGCTGGCCGACCGCCCAAACTATGATTCGATCGACGACTTCACCTTCATCGTGCAGCTCAGCGGATCGGTGCACGGCATCTGCGTGCATGCCGACAGCCCCTGGAAGACGCTGGACGAGCTTTTCGCTGCCGCGCGGGCCAATCCGGGCCGGCTCACCTACGGCACGCTTGGCGCAAGTTCGGTGCAGCATATGACGATGCTGGATCTCGCCCAGCGCGCCGGCGTCGAGTTCACACATGTGCCCTATCGCGGCGGCGGGGAACTGACGACCGCGCTGCTGTCGCGCCAGGTGGACATGATCGCCGATGCCAGCGGCTGGGCGCCGACCGTCGCTGATGGCCGCTTCCGACTGCTGGTGGTGTGGGGTAGTGCGCGCATGCCGCGCTTCCCCGATGTGCCGACGCTGCGCGAATCCGGCTTCGACGTGGTGGTCGACAGCCCCTATGGCATCGCCGGGCCGAAGGGAATGGATCCGGCCGCCGTCGCGCGGCTGCACGATGCCTTCCGCGATGCGCTGGACGATCCGTCCACCCGGCAGGTGATGGAACGCTTCAACCTGCCGCGGCTGTACATGAACACGGCCGACTTTGCGGCATCGCAGCCTGACTCGAAGGCAGCCGAACGCGCCGGCCTCGCACGCGCGGGGCTGCTGCCGTCCGGACGGTGACGATGCCCGTCAGCGCGCCACCGGCCGCGCATGGTAGGCGACCATCTGTTCATCCATGCGCGGCGTGTATTCGATCCCGCGCCGCGCTGCGACCACAACCACCTGGTTGTAGAGCGGGATGAACGGCACCTGGTCGAGCGATTCCCGCGCGGCATGGCGCAGCGCTGCCTCGCGTCCCTCGGTCGCATTGCCGATCACGGCATCGATCAGCCCGTCCAGCCGCGCATCACTGAAGCCACCGCGATTGCCCTGGCCGAAGGCTTGGTCGGGCACCCGCGTATGCACCGCGGTGGACAGGATGTAGGACGCATCGCGCGAGGATGACAGCGACAGCCCGTACAGCATCAGCGGCAGATCGTTGCGCTGCGCCAGCGTGCGCGGCGAGAATACGTTCCAGGGCTGCGTTTCCACCCGCACCTGGAAGCCGGCACGCGTCAGCATCTGCCCCGCCGCCTGGCAGACCCGCGCATCGTTGACATAGCGGTTGTTGGAACAGCCCAGCGTCAGGCCGAAGCCGTTCGGATAACCGGCCTCGGCCAGCAGCGCGCGGGCGCGGGCCGGGTCGGCGGCGGGCACGGTGATCGACGGATCGAAGCCGCCGAACTGTTCCGGCACCATCTGCACCGTCGCCACACCCTGGCCGTCCAGCGCGCGCGCCACCAGGGCCTGCCGATCCAGCGCGATCGACAGCGCCTGCCGGACCCGTACATCGCGCAGCGGGTTGCGCGGCAACGCCTGCCCGCTGGCATCGACGATCAGCGGGAACTGGTCCAACCGGATATTCGGCAGCAGATACATGATGCGGTCGGAATTGCGCCGGAACACCGACAGCCGCGCATCGCGCTGCAGCCGTTCCACATCGGCGGGCGGCACGCTCTCGATGATCTCGATGTCGCCGCTCAGCAATGCAGCGAGGCGCGAGGCGTCATTGCCGATCACCCGGATATCGACGCGCTGATACGCCGCCTTGTCGCCCCAGAAGGAGTCGTTGCGCGCGATCGTCATGCCTTCCTGGCCGCGCACCTGCTCCAACCGGAACGGCCCGGTGCCGATCGCCGCGCGGCCGCTGTTGAAGTGGGAGGTCGATGCGCCTTCCGCCGCGCGTTTTGACACGACGAAGATGTTGGTGAGTTGCCCCGGCAGCACCGGGTTGGGCTGGTCGGTGTGGAGGCGGACGGTGTGGGGATCCACCACCTCCACCCGCACGATGGTCCGCAGGTTGGAGGTATAGGGGCCGGGATTGTTCGGCAGGCTCGGCACGCGGGCGATGGAAAAAGCGACGTCATCGGCGGTGAACGGGCTGCCGTCATGGAAGGTGACGCCGTGGCGCAGGCGCAGTTCCCAGACCAGCGGTTCGACCATCGCCCAGGATTCGACGATGCCCGGGACGAAGCGGCTTTCGGCGTCGCGGTTGATCAGGCTGTCATAGATATGGCGCGCCGCCGCCATGTTCGGCCCGGCGAACAGGAAATGCGGGTCGAGCCCGAAGGGTGCCTCCACCGCCATGGTCAGGGATTGCGACCGCGCCGGCTGTGCGAAGCCGAGCAGGCAGGCCGCCGCCAGGGCGAGCGAAAGGCGTTTCATCGGGCAACTCTCCGGCGCGTGAAGCCAGCAGCCTTCGGCGCCGCGGCCCGCAAGTCAATCGGGCCCGGCATTCCCCGGCGCTGCGAGCGGCACGCCGATGGTGCCCACCATCCATGCCAGGCGATGCTTCTGCGCCGCGCGGGCATGTTTGCGCGCGGCTGCTTCCGCCGCGTCGCCATCGCGCTTCGCGATGGCCTTGAGGATGGCGCGATGTTCCGCATGCGCCTGTTCCGCCCGCCCGCCGCGCGTCAACAGCGTCGGCAGCAGCGACATGGTCGCGGCGAGCTGTTCCAGGCTGCGCAGCAGGTAGCGGTTGTGCGCGGCGAGATACAGCAGCCCATGCAGCCGCTGGTTCACCGCCGCCAGCGCGGCGGCGTCGCCAAAGGCGGCTGGCTCGCCTTCGACGATTTCGGCCATGGCGGCGATCTCAGTGTCGCTGGCGTGCTGGGCGGCAAGCCGGGCCGCCGCCCCTTCCAACACTTCGCGCATGACGTAGAGTTCGACGACCTGCTGGTGGTCCGGCCGGGTCACCGTCAGGCCCCGGCGGGCCTCATGCGACAGCAGCCCCTCGGCTTCCAGCCGCGCGATAGCCTGGCGAACCGGGGTACGGGACACACCGAAGCGGGCGGCGAGATCGACCTCCGTCAGCCTTTCTCCGGGTGCCAGCCCGCCGTCACGAATGGCCGCACGAATGCGGGCATAGGCGCTTTCGCCGAGATCCCGGGTCGGGGTGATGCCGTCCATGGCGCAGCCATAGCCGATCTGACGGTCAATCGGAACAACCATCTGGACATCGCTGGATACATCTGTACACATCGAGGCGAACACCGGAGCCGCGAAAGCATGGCCGATCTCAGCCAGACCTTCGACGTCCTGATCGCAGGCGGCGGAAATGCCGCGCTCTGCGCCGCCATCACGGCGCGGCGGGCGGGCGCGAGCGTCGTGATCGCCGAACACGCGCCGAAGTCGATGCGCGGCGGCAATTCACGCCACACCCGCAATCTGCGCGCCCTGCATCATGGCCCGACCGGGGTGCTGACGGAATCCTACCTCGAGGAAGAATACTGGGACGATCTGCGTCGCGTCACGGCGGGCAAGACCAATGAACAGCTTGCCCGCATGTGCATCCGCGCCAGCGAACAGGCACCGAAGTTCCTCGAATCCTGTGGTGTCGTGTTCCAGCCATCCTTGTCGGGCACGCTGTCGCTGTCGCGCACCAACGCCTTCTTCCTCGGCGGCGGCAAGGCGCTGGTGAATGCGCTGTACCGCACCGCGGAAGCGCTCGGCATCACCATCCTGTACGACACCGAGGTCCAGCATATCGAGGTGAAGGACGGCTTCGCGACCGAGGCCATCGTCTCCCATCGCGGCTTCCCCGCGCGGATCCGCTTCAAGGCCTTCATCGCCTCCGCCGGCGGCTTCCAGGCCAATCGCGAATGGCTGCGCAAATACTGGGGCGATGCCGCCGACAATTTCCAGATCCGCGGCACGCCATACGCGCAGGGCCGCATCCTGAAGGACATGCTGGCATCGGGCGTGCAGGAAGTGGGCGACCCGACGCAGTTCCATGCCGTGGCCAACGACGCCCGCGCGCCGATGGAAGATGGCGGGCTTGCGATGCGGCTCGACTGCGTGCCCTTCGCCGTGGTGGTGAACCGCGACGTCGAACGCTTCTACGATGAAGGCGAAGATGTCTGGCCGAAGCGCTACGCCATCTGGGGACGGCTGATCGCCCAGCAGCCCGGCCAGGTCGCCTTCGCCATCAATGACTCGAAAGCACAGCACAACTACCTGCCGCCGGTCTTCGCCCCTTACGAGGCGGGCAGCATCGCCGAGCTCGCCGGGATGATCGGCCTCGACGCCGGCAAGCTGGAAAAGGTGGTCGCCGACTACAACGCCGCCGTGCGGCCCGGCACCTTCAGCGCGCAGACGCTGGACGACTGCCGCACCGAGGGCCTGACCCCGCCGAAATCCCACTGGGCGCGGCGCATCGACACGCCGCCCTACTACTGCCACCCGCTGCGGCCGGGCATCACCTTCACCTTCCTGTCGGTGAAAGTGAACGACCGCGCGCGCGTGATGATGGCCGACGGCACGCCCAGCGCGAACATGTTCGCCTCGGGCGAGATCATGTCCGGCAACATCCTCGGCCAGGGCTATCTGGCCGGCTTCGGCATGACCATCGGCACCACCTTCGGCCGCATCGCGGGCGAGGAAGCGGCGAAACTGGTGAGGAACTGACGCGATGGCCCAGGAATCCGAAACCATCGCCGAGGCGCGGCGGCAGATGGAGATCTGCAATTCCTGCCGCTACTGCGAAGGGTATTGCGCCGTGTTCCCCGCCATGGCGATGCGTCGCTCCTTCGCGGAAGCCGATCTCACGCACCTCGCCAACCTGTGCCACGGCTGCAAGGGCTGTTACCACGCCTGCCAGTATGCGCCGCCGCACGCCTTCGGCATTAACATCCCCGCGACCTTTGCCGAGATCCGCAATGAGACCTACGCGAAGCACGCCTGGCCTGGCGCGCTCGGCGCGATGTTCGAACGCAATGGCACGGTGGTCGCGCTTGCCGCGTCGCTGGGCGTTGCCTTGCTGCTGATCCTGACGGTGGCCTTGCAGGACCCCGCGGTGCTGTGGTCCGCGCAACGCGGGGCCGGCGCCTTTTTCCGCATCATCCCGCACTGGCTGATGATCGGGCTTGGCGTGCTGACCTTCGGCTATGCGATCCTGGCCATGGCCATGGGCGCGCGCAGCTACTGGCGCGCCACCGGCGGCGGCGGCGCCTTCGCACCGGCACCGGCGGCGGAAGCGATGGTGGACATCGCCACGATGCGCAACCTCGGCGGCGGCGGCCATGGCTGCAATGACATCGACGACAGTTTCTCCGTCCGCCGGCGCTGGCTGCACCAGGCCCTGATGTATGGCTTCCTGCTGTGCTTTGCGGCCACCTGCACCGGCACGATCTATCATTATCTGCTTGGTTGGACCTCGCCGCACGCCTTCTTCTCCCTGCCCGTGCAGTTCGGTACCTGGGGCGGGGTGCTGATGATGATCGGCGCGGCGGGGCTTGCGCATGTGAAGGTTATCACCGACCCGGGCCCGGTGTCGCGCAAGGTGATGGGCGGCGAATTCGCCATCCTCGGTCTGCTGTTCCTGATCGCCGTGACCGGGTTGCTGCTGCTGGTGGTGCGCCATACCGGGGCGATGGGGCTGATGCTCGCCATCCATCTCGGGTTGGTCTTCGCCTTCTTCCTGGTGATGCCGTATTCCAAGATGGTGCACGGGGTGTATCGCGGCATCGCGCTGCTGCGGAACGCGCAGGAAAAGCGCCGCGCCGCGACGGCCTGAGGCAGGCGGCCGGAAGGCTGGAGGGGCTTTGCCCCTCCAGGCCACCCCCACCAAATGACAGTGTCATTTGGAAAGCCATCGTCTGGCGCCGGGCCAGGCGGCCAGGGCCGATGACCAGACCCGCTCCTGTGCCCGACGTTCCTTCAGCGGGCCAGGATGCCCTTTCCGCCCGGCGCGAAGTTGAGGTGTCCAGAGGCCTTTAGGCCTTTGGTGGGGTGGCTTGGAGGGTCAAGGCCCCTCCAACCTTGTCGCCGCAACCGATCCACCCGTGAACCGTTTCATCGCCGGGGCCGACCCGTCGCGTCATTCTCCCCCTGCCACCCCAACCCAGGCAGACACGAGATGCGCAAGTCCTTCTCCATCGCCGCCGCCCTCGCCACCCTGATGCTGGCCCCGCTGCCGCTCGCGGCGCAGGGCGTGAAGGGCGGCGACCGGCAGGCCCTGTCGCAGGCCGGTACCTGCACCGAGGAACAGCGCGTTGCCATCCGTCGTGGCTTCTCCGATGCCCGCCAGATGACCAACGCCTCGCTCGCCGCGCTGGCGCTGGAACCCGAGGCGATCCGCCCGCACCTTGCCCGCTTCTTCGGCAGCAATCCGGCGGGGGCGATCGCCAAGAACTTCCGCGCCATCTCGGCCGGCATGGACCAGCGCGAACCGCGCCTGACCTACGAATGCAACCGCGCCGAATCCTGCCGCGGCCAGACCTTCGCCTATGTCCGCTGGGGCGGGAATGCGCGGGAAGTCATGGGCGTCTGCCCGGCCTACTTCCGCGCCGCGCGCACCGGCCAGGACAGCCAGGGCGGCATCATCCTGCATGAGATGAGCCACCTCGCCCTCGGCACCCGCGACCATGCCTACCAGCCTGCCCGGGTCGAGGCGCTGGCCAAGGACGACCCCGCTGCCGCGCAGATGAATGCCGACAGCTACGAATACTTCGCCGAGTTCCTGCCGCGCTGAATTGCCCCCCAGCCAGGCAGTGAAACCCCGCCGGGTGTCGTGCAATTCCGCACGGCCCCGGCGGGACTTTCTTATATGCCCTCGATCGGCGGGCGCGGCCCATCCGGGCCGCTTGCCTTCGCGCCCAGCGCTGGCGTGCCGGCGGCCGCTGAAGGTCTTGGCGCGGTCGCGCCATGCGCTCCGGGCCCGGGCCCGGGGCAGGGCCCTGGGCCTAAGGTCGGGCGGCACTGGCCGCCGGCGCTGACCGATCGGTTGGGCCGCCCCCTCGACAGCGTGGCCTTCCGCTGCTTCCCTGCGCCGCGCTTGAACCAGCAGGAGGAAACGCTCCCGTCATGAGCATCAACGGCCAGGCCTATCTCGTCGGGGCTTTCGAGCACCCGACGCGCAAGGCCGAGAAACAGTCGGTCGCGCAACTCCATGCGGAGGTCGCCTACGGCGCCCTGCAGGATGCCGGCCTGTCGAAGGACGACGTGGACGGCTTCTTCTGCACCGGTGCCGCCCCGGGCCTCGGGCCCATCAACATGGCGGACTACATGGGGCTGACCAAGCTGCGCCATGTCGATTCCACCGACATGGGCGGCTGCTCCTACGTCATGCATGTTGGCCACGCCGCGCAGGCGATCAAGGAAGGCCGCTGCAACGTCGCCCTGATCACCCTGGCCGGCCGGCCGCGCGCCGAAGGCATGGCGACGGGCACCGTGCCGCGGTCCTGGGCGCCGAACATCCCCGACGACCCCTTCGAGATCCCGATGGGCCGCACGGTGGTAAATTCCTACGGCATGGTGGCGATGCGCCACATGCATGAATTCGGCACCACCTCGGAACAGCTCGCCTGGATCAAGGTCGCCGCCTCCACCCACGCCCAGTATAACCCGCATGCGATGCTGCAGAAGGTCGTCACGGTCGAGGAGGTGGTGAACTCCCCGATGGTCTCCGACCCGCTGCACCGGCTCGATTGCTGCGTCATCTCCGATGGCGGCGGTGCGCTGATCGTGGCGAAGCCGGAGATCGCGAAGTCGCTGAAGCGTCCGCTGGTGAAGGTGCTCGGCTGCGCCGAGGCCACCAAGAACCAGGCCGGTGGCGGCATCGACCTGTCCTACTCGGCCGTGCGCCAGGCCGGTGCGGCCGCCTTCGCCGAAGCGAAGGTGAAGCCGGCCGACATCCAGTACGCCTCGATCTATGACAGCTTCACCATCACGGTGCTGATGCAGCTTGAGGACCTCGGCTTCTGCAAGAAGGGCGAGGGCGGCAAGTTCGTCATGGACGGCAACCTCATCAGCGGCGTCGGCAAGCTGCCGTTCAACACCGATGGCGGCGGGCTGTGCAACAACCACCCGGCGAACCGCGGTGGCATGACCAAGGTGATCGAGGCGGTGCGCCAGCTTCGCGGCGAAGCGCACCCCAAGGTCCAGGTGCCGGGCTGCAAGCTGGCGCTGGCGAACGGCGTGGGCGGCCTGCTGGGCCACCGCCACGGCGGTGCGACCCTCATCATGGAGCGGGAGTGATCATCATGGCGACGCAATCCGCCAACCGCGCCATTCCGGCGCCGAAGGAAGACCCCACGACCAAGCCGTTCTGGGACGCTGCCCGCGAGGGCAGGTTCCTCATCGGCCTGTGCAAGGATACCGGCAAGCATTTCTGGTATCCGCGCGGCTGCTCGCCTTTCACGCTCTCGAACAACATCGAGATGGTGGAAGCGAAGGGCACGGGGACGATTTACTCCTTCTCCGTCATGCGCACGAAGGAGCCGCATGCGGTGGCCTACGTCGAACTCGACGAAGGCCCGCGCATGTTCACCAACATCGTGGACTGCGACCTCGATTCGCTGAAGATCGGGCAGAAGGTGAAGATCGTCTTCAAGCCGACCGAGGAAGGTGCCGCGCCGGTGCCGATGTTCACGCCGGCCTGAGAGGACGGGACGCGGAGAGGGGCTTGGCCCCTCTCCGGACCTCACCCCACCAAAGGCCGAGGGGCCTTTGGAATGCCGGATTCCTGGCTCTGTGCGCCGTGGCCGGTCTGCGTTGTCTCAGCGCGCTTCATGCGACTGTGCCGGCTTCGGCGCATTGATGCCGCGGTACCAGGTTCCTGCCGTCCGGGGGCGCGTTCGCCGCTTTGGGACCGCATCAGCATTGCATGGCAGTCGTTGGAAACCCATGGCTGGACGGGCATGGCGCTTCCAATGCGCCCGCCCCGATCGGCCTCCTCGCGCGCCATCACGCCAGTGACGTCACAGCCGGTGCGAGGGCCGGCAGTTTCCCGGCCGGATGCCCGGGGTTGCGGAATCGCAGCTCGCCGTCCGGTGCAGCATCCGGCGGCGCCATGCCGAACATTTCCATCCGCGAGGCGCAGGCCGTGGCCACCACGCGCCGTGCCATGGGTTCGGTGAGGAACCGTCGCACAGCGCCTTCAAGTTGCAGTGTCTCCCGCAGCGACCGCCATTCCGCGCGATCCAGGTCTTCCACGAACACCGACAGGATCCCGGGCGCGCTCCCGGTCAGCCGTGCCGCCGCCGCGGTGCGCATGCGGGCGACCACGGCATCCGCCACCGCATTCTCCCGCCCTGCGCGGGCGGCCATGACGAAGACCGAACCACCCGAGGCGCCGGCCGTGACGGCGAGATGGGCCTCCGGCCCGAACTGCGCGCGCAGGTGCTGCGGCAGGGCGGCGGCGGTCTGGGCGCCGGCCAGCACCAGCGGGTCGAGCTTTAGCACCGCGTCCGCGCTGCTGTCCTGGCGCTTCTGGGCGGCGAGCAGCGCGACGATGCGCGATTGCAACTCGGCCGCCTTGCCGGGGCCGGCCAGGCCATCGGGCAGCGTGACCTTCAGCAGATAGCGGCCAGGATGGGCGGCGAGCCATGTCTGCAGTTCCGGATGCACGCGATCGACCAGGGCGCACCAGTCGCCGCGATGGACTGGCCGGCCATCCTCGGCCGAGACGGTTTCGCAGGCCACCTCGGCGACGGTGCCGTCGCGGGTGATGCGCAGGTCGAACGGGGCTTCCTCGGCCAGGCCGGCAAATTCCACGCTGAAGCCTCGTTCGCGATACAGCGCCGCGCTGCGCAGCAGGTGCCACAGCGGGATCAACGTGGCCTCGCCCGTCAGGCCCTCGGCCAACAGGGCGCGCAGGCGGGCGCGGGGGCCGGCGGGCAGGCTGCGGGCAAGGCGCACCGCATCCTGCGCGAAGGCCAGGACACGGCGTTCGGCCTGCCCGGCCTTCGCCGCGGCGCGCGGGTCGGCGGCGCGGGCCAGGGCGAATTCCAGGGCGTGGCGTTGCTGCGCGGCGCGGCCGGATAGCGGCCCGGATTGCGCCCGCTCGGCGAGGGCGGCGATGCGGCTGGACCAGGCGCGACCGCCCACCAGGCGCACGAAGGATGTGGAATCCGGGTCGGGTTCAGCAGGGTCGCCGAGCGGCATGGGGAAGCCTCGCAACGCGTTGCCCGGCGCACGAAGGACCGCGTGCCGGCGAAGGCCCGTTTCGGTCCGTGCCGCGTGGCCGATACGCGCCAAAACGGGGCGGGACCGGGCGTCGCGTCACGGGCTTTTACTCTCGGTGGCCTGGTGCCCCGGTCGTCGCGGCCGCGCCGCGCGCCTCGGGGGCAGGACACCGATGACGGTCCCGCGGGGCCGTCGCTCGGTAGATAGACCTTCTGTGTTGCGCTGCGTCAAGCGCCGCTTGTCGCAATGCGGGGCCGCGGCGGCTGTGCCAAGGTAGCCCTGCCCATATCGGAGGCTTCGGCATGACCTACCACGGTATCTTTCGCGGCATGTGCATCAACAACCTCGATCCGATGGCGCGCGGGCGCGTGCAGGTGCGCGTGCCCGCCGTCAGCGGAGACGAGGATAGCGGCTGGGCGATGCCTTGCCGCGCGCTCGGGATGCCGGGCGCGGCGCCCCCTTCGGTGGGCGAAACGGTCTGGGTGATGTTCGAAGGGGGCGATCCGTCGCGCCCGGTGGTGGTCGGCACCTACCCGCAATAGGCGGCGGCAACGGATCGGCAAGCTTCGCGGCGCAGACTGGTCCGATGCGCTGGATGATCCTGCTTCTTGCCACGACCGCCCTGTCCGCCCGGGCGCAGTCCCCGCCGGTGTGCACGGCGGAGATCGAGGGCCAGGCCGCCTGCATGGCCGGCAAGCTCTGCGAATGCCGGTTCGAACGCGGCGGCCAGCTGACCGGCCGGCCCGACCGCTTCGTGTGGGATTGCGGCGCAATGCGGCCGCTGTGCCCGCCCGACCCGACGATAAGCCAGGCGCCGGCGACGCTGCCGCCGGTCGGGCTGTGGCTACAGCCTGGGCGCGGCGGCGGGCCGCTGCGCTGACGCACCACGACTTCCGCATCGCGTCGGCGCCGAGCATCCCGCCGTCTGCACCCGATCCGGGACCGCATGGCGCGACCGCGCGCGGACCATCATCCGCCCCGGACGCACCAGTGCGTGCGCGAAGGCAAGGCGGGCGGAAGCCCGCCGCCCGCCCTCCGGGTGTCAACCCAAAGCGTGATCGCCGCAGGCGGAATCGCCGGAGGCGTGAATCACACGATCAAACAAAGGCATGGAGCAGGAGGCGTGAGCGAAGGCGAACGGATCCTGCTCTCTAAGACACCGTCGTCAGATCCTGGAACCAGTGCTGTGCCTGGGTATAGCCACGCACATTGCGCCCCAATGCATGCGGGTTGGTGTCGTGCACGACGTAGACCAGCAGTGCCTCATTCACCGCCTTTTCGTGCACCTTGCGCATCAGCGCATCCTGTTCGGCGACGTCGAAGCTTTGCTGTGCGCTGTCGATCAACCGGTCCATCTCGGCGTCGCGATAGTGGCTCCAATTCACGCCGGTCGGCGCGGCCTGGTTGGAATGGAAGAAACGGATGAAGGCGTAGAGCGGATCGGAGGTGACGTAGGCGACGTTGTTCGCGGTGATATTGCCGCTGCGCGCGATCTCCCCGGCCGCACCCTGGCGCCAGCAGGTGTAGGAAACTTCGAGCTCGACGACCTGGAACTCCACCTGGATGCCGACCTCGCGCCAGGCGGACTGGATATACTCGTTCATCGGCATGGACAGCATTTGTCCCGACCCGCCGGAGGGCACCAGGAAGCGCGTGCGCAGCGGGTTCTGCGGGCTGTACCCGGCCTCGCGGACCAGTTTGCGCGCTTCGTCCATATCGGTGCGGATGCGGAATTCGGGCTGGCCGAACCACGGAGAGGACGGGTCCACCATGCCGACCGCGGGCTTGGCCAGGCCGTTCAGCAGCCCCACCACCTCATCGCGGTTGATGGCGAGGTTCGCCGCCTTGCGCAGGCGGATGTCGCGCCAGGGTGAACCTTCGAGCAGGCTGAGATGATAGTTCCAGACATGCGGCGTGACGTTCTCGACGATGCGCGCGCCGGACTGCCGCAGCCGCGCGACGATGTCGGGCGCCGGCGTCTCGATCATGTCCACCTGGCCGGAGATCAGCGCGTTAGATCGCGTCGTCGCCTCGGGGGCGACCACCAGGATGACGCGGTCCACCTTGGGGATGCGCCGCGGGTCCCAGTAGGTTGCGTTCTTCACCAGTTCGACGCTCTGCCGTGGGGTGAGGCGCGCGAGGCGAAAGGGGCCGGTGCCCGACGGTTCTGATGCGAAGCGGTCCCAGGAATTGCTGAGCTTCGCGTATTGCGCCGGGGAGGAAATGAGGAACCACAGCATCTGGTACGGGAAGAAGCTGTCCACCGCCTTGGTGGTGACCTCGACGGTTTGCGCATCGACCTTGCGGTAGGATGCGACGGAGGGCAGGCGCGGGCGGACCTGGGCCGCCTGGCGGTTGTCGAAATGCGGTGCCTGGGTATTCAGCACCTTCTCGAAATTCCAGATCACGGCGTCGGCATCGAAGGCGGAGCCATCGTGGAAGGTGACACCTTCGCGCAGGCGGAACACCCATTTGCGACGATCGGCGGGGTCGGCCTCCCAGGAGGTGGCGAGGCCGGGAACCAGCTTCCCCGGGCGGTCGGCCACGTCCATCTCCCAGGCCACCAGCGGGTCGTACAACGTGTACCCGGTGAACTGGTACGCACCGGCGCCGCGGTCCGGCTGGCCGGTGGTCTGCGGGATATCGGCCATGGAGATGCCATAGCGGATGACGCGTTCCGGCGTGGCCTGGGCAAGCGCGGGGCTGGCTGATGGGAGCCCGGCGACGCCGGTGGCGGCGGCACCCATCAGGGCGCGGCGGCTGAACGGTGGGATGGTCATGGTGGCTGCAGGCCCCTGGGCGGTTTGATGCCCAGGGGATGCAACGGCTGTGCCGACTTCAGGCGCCCGGAGCCATCGGCGCCCGGCACAGTCCCTGGCCTCGGTCTTTCAGAACAGCAGCCCCTTCCTCAGCATCCCATGCACCCCCTTCTCGCCGTTCACCGTCTGCGTCACCCGGAAATCCACCGCCAGCGAGCAGAACTGATACGCATCGGCGTCGGACAGGTTCGTGCGCGAACAGATGAAGCCGATCATCTCCCGCAGCGCCTGCTTCATGGCGAGGTCGAGATCCTCGTTCAGCCCCATGGTGATGAAGTGCGTCTTCGTCTCGGCGCGCGGGAACTTCAGCACCGGGTCCTTCGCCCCGCCGCCCTTCACCAGTGACAGGCGGAAATGCCCGGTCAGGCAGATTTCCAGTGCATTGATGCAGACCTCGCCATCACCCTGCACGCCATGGCCGTCACCGGCCGAGAACAGCGCACCCTCGTTGAACACCGGCAGGAACAACGTGGTCCCCTCGGTCAGCTCCTTGTTGTCGAGGTTGCCGCCCATCGCGCGCGGCTCCTTGGTGTTGACCGCCCCCCAGTCGCGCGGCGGCGCCACGCCCATCACGCCGAAGAACGGCGCCAGCTTCAACTCCATCCCGGCCTCGGACGGGCCGAAGGGCAGCCGACAGGTCATCGCCGCGCGGTCCACCGGGATGTGCAGCGTCCGGCGATAGGGGAAGTCCTCGGGCAGCGTGCCGAAGAGCGGGCGGAAGCCGCAGAAGCCCCAATCATTGCCCAACTCGATCTTCTCGATGTCGATGCGCAGCGCATCGCCGGGTTCCGCGCCGCGCACCTCGACCGGGCCGGTGATGATGTGGGCGCCAAGCCGCGGCAGTCTCTGGTGCACCTCCCGCAGCATGGGCGGCACCGCCATCATCTTCTCCTGCGGCGGCATCACCTCCGGCCCGCCGGACAGGCATTCGAGGACCACCAGCTCGCCCGGATCGATGCTCGCGACCGGCGGGAAGGACGCATCGAAGGCACCCCAGCGGCAATTCGTCAGGGAGGCGGGGACGCGGACCGGTTCACTCATGCTCGGGCTCCTGCTGGCTGCCCCGATCCAAGCAGGAATGCTGCGCCGCGGGAACCGGGGAGAGTCCTGGTCTTGCCGCAAGCCCCATGCGCCGGCGGCATCGATGGCAAAGCGATTGACGAGCGCGGTCGCGCTGCAGGCCCGAGGCCTGGTCCATGGCATCGGGTCGGAGCCTCGATTTTACAGGCGCGGCATCTGCCCTAGTCTCCCGGCGGGACGCTATCGCACGGCCATCAGAACCGATCTGTTCCTAACCGAAGGGGCTGCCATGCCGCATACGACCCGCCGCGCCTTGCTGGGTGCCGCCGCATTCCTGCCCACCACCCGGGCCCTGGCCCAGGACGCCTACCCCAACCGCCCGCTGCGCATGATCCTGCCTGTCGGGCCGGGCGGGCTGACCGATGCGGTGGGGCGCATCCTTGCCGAGCAGATCGCCGTGCCGCTCGGTCGCCCGCTGGTCCCGGAGAACCTGCCCGGTGCGGGCAGCACGCTCGGCGCGCTCGCACTCCTCCGCGCCCCGGCCGATGGCTATGCGCTGATGACGGCGACAAACAACCACCCGGTCATGAACCTGCTCTATCCCAACTTCCCCTACGATCCCGCGACGGCCTTCGCACCGGTGGCACTCGCCGCGCGACAGACCTTCATGCTGGTGGTGCACAAGGACGTCCCGGCCACCGACATGCCGACCTTTCTCGCCTGGCTGCGGCGGGAGGGTGCGGGCGTGAACTACGGTGGCGGCACGCCCGGCACCACCAACGCGATGGCGGGCGAACTGCTCAAGGCCACGCTCGGCCTCGACTTCACCATGGTGCCCTATCGCATCACGGCGGCCGCCATCCAGGACCTCGTCGCCGGCCGCATGCACATGACGATCGACACGCCGACCGTTCTGCAGCCCCTCGTCGAAGCCGGCGCGCTGCGGGCGCTGGCGACCAGCGGCGCGCAGCGCGGCGCGCCCGATCCCAGCCTGCCGACACTGGCGGAATCGGGCGTGGACGGCTTCGACGTCAGCGCCTGGCAGATCCTCTACGCGCGACCGGACGTACCGCCGGACATCCTCGCCCGGCTGCGCGCCGCCGCGCGGGAGGCGCTGGCAAACCCGACGACGAAGGAACGCTTGGCGCGCATCGGGGTCGAGACCTGGCCGGACAGTTCTCCCGAAGCGGCCGAGGCGCATCTGCGGACGGAAGTTGCGCGGTGGACCCCGCTCGCGGCGCGGCTTCGGGCGGGGTGAAGGTTGGAGGGGCGCCGCCCCTCCAAACCACCCCGCCAGGAGCCAACGGGCTCCTGGACCGCGGAATTTTGGCGCTTTGCATGGGGAACAGCGCGCGGCTGAAAGGGGTGCGAAGAATGGCACCATGATTCTCGGACCGCACCGCGGTGTTCAGCGCCAAAACCAAGGTTTCCAAAGGCCTTAAGCCTTTGGTGGGGGAGGTCCGGAGGGGGGCAAGGCCCTCTCCGGTCACACCGCGCAGGACCTCATCTTCGCGCCAATGGAGCAGCGCCCCTCCGATTCCCGCACATCGAAGCAACTCACCCCGCCGCCCGGAACCGCGCCTCCAGCGCTGGGTCCAGCCCCGTCACGCTGCGCCCGACCGGCGGCGCGAAACTACCCAACGTCGCCTTGCGCAGCCCCAGCCTTGCCATCCCTTCGGCCAGCACGACCGCGGCGGTGACGCCTTCTATCACCGGCACCGGCACCGCATCCCCGATGCGCGCGGGCATGCCGGCCATCACGGCACCGACCAGCACGACCGCATCGGCGCCATCCTCCTCTGCCAGGCGCTGCACCAGGCCGGTGATCGCGATGGCGTAGCCCTCGGGGTCGCTGAACACCGCGCTGGCCTCGCTGCCCAGCCAGCGGATGCCGGCCAGGCGGGTGCTGAGCCCGTAGCCCTCCACCATCTCCCGCATCACGCTGGCGACGCGGGCGGAGGACACCACCATGCCGAACCGCCCACCCGACAGGCAGGCGGCGTGGATGGCCGCCTCGGTCAGGCCGAGCACGGGAACATCCAGCATCTGCTTGATGGCGCGCAGGCCGCTGTCGATCGACGCGGCGACGATCACGGCATCGCAGCCCTCGGCTTCCCGCGCCACCAGCGTCAGGCTGGAATAGTCGCCGACCACCATCTCCATGCGGCTGCCGATCACGGCGGCGCCGATCGTCCCGGTCACCGGCTTGATCTCGGTGCCTGGCGCGGCGACGGCTCGGGCGGCCTCGGCCATCAGCGCCGTGATGCCGGCCGTGGTGTTGGGGTTGGCGAGAAGCAGGCGCATCGCTGAATCCTTTGCGGCAGTGGTGGCTGGGCCATCCTGCGCCGGATTCGCGCCACGACCAGACCGCTTCGCTCGATCGCGGTTCGCCCTCGCCCGAGACGGGCGGGCGTCGCCGCCCGCCCCGGTCAGCGGGGTTCGCCCTACAGCCAGCCCTTGCGACGGAAATACAGGACGGGAAGGATCGCGCTGACCACCATCAGGACCAGGGCGATCGGATAGCCCTCGGCCCATTTCAACTCGGGCATGTTCTCGAAGTTCATGCCGTAGATGCTGGCGATAAGCGTAGGCGGCATCAGCGCCACCGAGGCGACGGTGAAGGTCTTGATGATCGCGTTCTGCTCGACGTTGATCACGCCAAGCACGGCATCGAGCAGGAATTGTGCCTTGTTGGTCAGCGCGTTCGAATGATCGACCAGCGATCGCACGTCGCGCACCAGTGTCTTGAGCAGGTTCTGGTTTTCCTTGCGCACCGCCGTGGCCTTCTCGGCACCGATGAAGGTCAGGATGCGGGTCAGGCCGATCAGCGTGTCCATGGTGCGGCTGGTGACCTCACCGACCTGGCCGAGGGTGATCAGAGTCTCCTTGAGCTGTTCGTCGCGGCGGTTCGCCTTGATGTTGGACCGCGCGGCGCGAAAGGTGCGCTGGCTGGCCCGGTCCATGTCCGCACCCAGGCGCTCCAGCACGTCGGCAAGCCGATCCACGATCTGTTCGAACAGGTGCAGCATCACCGCATCGGCGGTGACCAGCAGCGTGCCCGGCTGGCGCTGCGCCCGCACGCCGAACACCGTGAAGGCCTTGGGCGTCGCGTAGCGCACCGTGATCAGCGCGGTGTTGGTCAGCACGAAGGTGATCGGCGTCGAAGCGTATTCGCCGACCTCCACGCCGTAGAGAAAGCTTGCGGTCAGGAACAGCGCGTCGTTCTCGCGATAGAGCCGGGAGGAGCTTTCGATCTCCTGCATCTCCTCGCGTGTCGGGATCTCGATGCCGAGCGCATCCTGGACCGCGCGCTCCTCCTGCTGGGTGGGATTCAGCAGGTCGATCCAGACCGCGTGGCGCAGGCTTTCGGGCTCGGCCACGGCAATCGCGGCGGCGCGCAGTTCCGGCGCGGGCAGGGCGGCTGTGACATCGGAGACGGCGCCCTCGCGGACACGACAACGGCCGTCCTCGACCGTCCAGGTCGTGAGCATGACGGGAAACCTCCGCTGTGGGCCTGGCTGGCTTCTAGACGCTTGTCGCGCGCGGCGCCAAACCAGGCTGGATGACAAGGCTTCGCAGCACGGCCACCGGCCGGAACTGCACGAGATCAAGGCGTTCCGCCCGGCCGGCCCGCAGGCTGCTCCACAGCGGCACGAGGCAGTCCAGTGCGCGACCCATCCAACCGGGCTGGCTGGCCGAACCGCCCTTGGCGAGGGTGACGTGCGGCACCCAGCAACCGGGACGGTAATGCGCGTCGCAGGGCAGGTCGTCCAGCGCGCCGAGCAGCGCCTGATGACCCAGCAGCAATGCATCCGTCACGACCGGCGCGAGGTAGAGCACCGGCACCAGCGCGGCGAAGACGCCGAAGCTCGCGAAGTGCAGCGCCGGCCAGGTCCAGCCCTCGGCGAAGCGCGCGACGGCGGCATCGAGCCGTGTCGTATCCACCCCGTCCGGATGGATGCTCAGCGTGACATGTGGCGGATAGCCGAGTGCGAGGCTGTCCTCATGCAGCCCGGCCTCGGCGAGGGCGCGCCACATCGCCTCGATCGGCGCGGCCGCAGCTGCGTCGAGGCGCAGCGTGACCGCGTAGGGCATGCGGCCGTCAGCCTGCCGCCGGCAGGCCGAACAACCGCGCCACGGCCGGAAAATCCGCCGCCTGCGCGTGGCGGTCGCTGAGCTGCGTGCCATCCGCCGCGCGGACAAGCTGGCAGGTGGCAAGGCCCGCTTGCGCCGCGGCGTCCAGTTCCTCCGCCACGTCGGACAGGAACAGGACCTCGCTGGGCGGCAGGTGCAGTCCCGCGGCGATGGTGGCGTAGGACGCGGCCTCCCGCTTGCCGCCGACCTTGGTGTCGAAGAAGCCGTCGAACAGCGGCGTCAGGTCGCCGGCCTGCGAATGCCCGAACAGGAGTTTCTGCGCCGCGACCGAGCCGGAGGAATAGACCGCGAGGCGCAGCCCCGCCGCCGACCAGGCCCGCAGGCAGGGTGCGACATCCGGCCACAGATGGCCCTTGAGCCGCCCATCCAGATACCCCGCGCGCCAGATCAACCCCTGCAGGGTCTTGAGCGGGGTAACCTTCGCGTCCTCATTCATCCAGAGGCGCAGCACGGAACGCGGTTCCTCATGCAGCGCGATGGCGCGCACCTCGGCGAGGATGGCGGCCACCTCCGGGTCTTCCCAATGCGCATCGAGGAAGGCGTCGAGTTCGTCATGCGCGAAGGGGAACAGCGTGTCCTTCACGAAGGCGATGGCGCTGGTGGTGCCCTCGATATCCGTCAGCACGCAGGACAGCGCCATGGCGTGTTCAGCCCACCGAGACGGGGATGCGCGCGGCGATATCGCTGCCGGTGTAATGCGGCGTCCAGCCGGTGGTGTCGGTGAACACGCGCAGCGCGGTGACGTGCGGAATCTCCCCGGCATCGAACCAGTGCTTGGTGTTGGCCGGCACCGAGATCAGGTCGCCGCGCGTGCAATGCGCGTCGTAGATCTTCCCATCCACATGCATGACGAAATTGCCCGCGCCTTCGTGGAAGAAGCGCACCTCGTCCTCGGTATGGATGTGCTCCGAGAGGAACTTGGCGCGGATCGCATCCTTCTGCGGATGGTCGGCGGTCAGGCGGATGACGTCGGCAGTGCCGGCCTTGCTTTCGCGCAGGAAGGCATCGAGCTGCGGGCGATAGGCGGCGAGCACGGCGTCGGCTTCCGCGCCCTCGGGCAGCGGCGCGACCGGCCAGCGTTCGAAGCGCACGCCAATCGGCGCAAGCGCCTCGGCCATCTTCGCGGCATCCTGCGTGTGGAACGTCTCGGCGCCGGTGGCGGCGTCGCGGATGGTGAGCAGGCTCATGGCGAATGCCTCCCTTCTTCCAGATGGCAGAGGAGCATGAATTCCAGCGCCTCCAGCCGTGTCATGGCGGCGTTCATGTCCGGCCCCCAGACATAGACGCCGTGACCGCGGATCAGATAGCCCGGCGGAGCGCCCGGCGCATCATCCCACAGCGCATCCAGGGCCCGTTGCAGCCGTTGAATGTCCTGGTCGTTGTCGAATACCGGCAAATCGACCGCCACGTCATGCGTCGGCCCGCCCGGGAATGCCTTCAACAATTCATACCCGCCGAGGCGAATGAAAGCCCCCGCGCGGCGCGAGAGAACCGTATTGGCGATGGAATGGCCATGCAGAACCGCACCCGCATCGGCGAAGCGGCGATAGATGCCGCAATGGAGCAGCGTCTCGTAGGATGGCCGGGCGCCCTGGTCGACGGGCGCTCCCGCGGCATCGACGCGGATCACGTCCTCGGCCTGGAGCATACCCTTGTGACAGCCCGACCGGGTGATGGCGATCTGTCCGGAGGGCTGGCGGATCGAGATGTTCCCGGCCGTTGCCGGAACCCAGCCCGGCCGGTCCATGCGCTGTCCGGCCGCAATGATGGCGCTGGTCGCTGTCTGAAAATTCATGGCACTACCCTACCCGGGAGCAACGGGGCCCGGCCACGCCGCGGGGGCGAGGGGGTCGTGCGGCCTCCGGAAACGGCACCGGCCCGTCCCCTGCCCAGCAACCCATTCGGGCGGCGCTGCGCAGGGGTGACGGGCCGGTGCCGCCGCTTGAATAGGTCGGTCAGGCCGCGGGGCGGTTGCCCGGCTGCGGCTGCGCCTGTGCAGCGGAAGCCGTGCCCTGCTGCGGGCCCGGGATGTTCCCGGCCGGCGGCGTCGCCGGGGCCTGCGCTTCCATGGAGGCGTCCTTCTCGTCTTCCTTGATGTTCGCCTTGAAGGACTTGATGCCCTTCGCCAGGTCGCCCATCAGGCCGCTGATCTTGCCGCTGCCGAACAGCAGCAGGATGACAAGCAGAACGACCAGCCAGTGCCAGATGCTGAACGAACCCATGGCGACGCCTCGATCCCGTTGCGGACGCACCCTTCTGGGCGCAGCCCTATTCCGTCTGAACGGGGCGCAACCTAGTGGCCCGGAAGCGCCCGTGCAAATCCACATGGGGCATCCGGGCTTCCGCCGCAACCGGTCTTGACGACGGGCCGGGCCGAAACCATCTCCCCCTCTCGATCCGGGCCCCTCTGGCGGTCGTCGGCCCTGCATGGGCGGCGTCCGTGATGTCGGATCGCGTGGGAAACCGCGCGATTCGACAGGCCCTTTCTGGCCGATCGTCGATCGCGCCAGAGAGGAGATGTCGGGGATGGAATTCCTGACCGCGGAATGGTTGGACAAGCCGCTGTGGATGTGGGGCGGCTTCCTGTCGGTGGTGCTGGCGCTGCTGGCCTTCGACCTCGGCGTGCTGAACCGCAAGGATCGCGAGATGGGGATCGCCCAGAGCCTGTGGCTCTCGGCCTTCTACATCGGCTTCGCGATGCTGTTCGGCGCGGGCATCTGGTGGGCGCATGATGCCGGTGCCTTGGCCACCAGCGACGGCACCCATGCCGGCGTGGCCTTCTTCACCGGCTTCTTCATCGAAAAGGCGCTGTCGATCGACAACGTCTTCGTCATCAGCCTGATCTTCGGATACTTCGCCATTCCCCGCGCGTACCAGTATCGCGCGCTGGTGTGGGGCATCATCGGCGTCATCGTGCTGCGTGGCATCATGATCGCGGTCGGTGCGGCGCTGGTGCAGGAATATTCGTGGGTGCTGTACATCTTCGGCGCCTTTCTGATCGGCACCGGCATCAAGATGCTGGTGGTGCCGGAAGGCGACCCCGATATGGCGCAGAACCCGATCGTGCGCTTCATGCGCCGGCACATGCGCGTGTCGGACACGCTGCATGGCCAGAAGTTCTTCGTGCGCGAAGCCGACCCGAAGACCGGCGCGATGGCGCGGGTGGCGACGCCGCTGTTCCTGGCCCTGGTGGTGATCAACATCGCCGACCTGATCTTCGCGGTCGATTCCGTGCCGGCGATCTTCGCGATCACCACCGACACCTTCATCGTCTACACCGCGAACATCATGGCGATCCTCGGCCTGCGCGCGCTGTACTTCGCGCTGGCAGCCATGGTGCACCGCTTCCACTACCTGAAATACGCGCTCGCGCTGGTGCTGGTGTTCATCGGGGGGAAGATCTTCTGGAACCAGATCGTGGGGAAGGTGGATCCGGCGATCTCCCTGGGCGTCACGCTGGCGATGATCGCCGGCGGGGTGCTGTGGTCGCTGTGGAAGACGCGCAAGGATACGACGGCGATCGCGGGCTGATCGCGGCGTGCTTGTCCGAAGAATTGGAGGGGCTTTGGCCCTCCAAGCCTCCCCACCAGGCGCTACGGCCGCCTGGACCGCGGGAACTCTGTGCCAGGCGCGACACCTGGCGTGGTACGTACGGAGCGCGTTTCGGGCGCGGGAGCAGGTTTTGGCATCAGAGCCTCCCCTGAGGCACGGCGGCAAAGGGAGGCTGCAGCGTATTGGAAGCCGATGCATGGCGTGGGCACTGACGGGTTGCCGATACCCGGGATTGACCATTCCCATGCGCGGAACCCGCCCGGCCAACAGCCGGCACCAGGTTGAGGTGTCCAGAGGCCCTTAGGCCTTTGGTGGGGGAGGTCCGGAGGGGGCAAAGCCCCTTCCGGTTCTTCACTCGCGCAGTCCTTCAGCCGTCGAGCCGGATGTTCAGCCACCGGATCATCCCGCCCCAGCGTGCCGTCTCCTCCGCCAGGAAGGCGGTGGCCTCGGCCGGGCTGGTCGCCATCACCTCGAACCCCGCGCTTTCCAGCCTTTCGCGGTTGGCGGGTTCACGCAGCCCCCGTTGCGTTTCCGCCGCCAGCCGGGCGACGCGTTCCGGTGGTGTCGAGGCCGGCACGACCATGGTCTGCCAGCCATAGGATTCGGCATTGGCCAGCCCCTGTTCCGCCAGGGTCGGCACCTGTGGCGTCTGTGCGAACCGATTGGCGGAGGTCACCGCGATGGCCCGGATCTGCCCGGCCTGCACCTGCGGCAGGACAGCCGCGGTGGTCACCATCATGGCCTGGATGCGCCCGGCGACGAGGTCGAGCGTCGCCGGCGGAAAGCCGCGATAGGCGACGTGCAGCATCTCGAGCCCGCCCGACCGCGCGAGGAGATCGAGCATGCCGAGATGCCCGCCCGACCCCGACCCCACCGAGCCGAAGGCGAGCTTGCCGGCATTGGCCCGCACATGCGCGAGGAAGCCCGCCAGGTCGGTGACCGGCAGGTCGTTGTTCACCACCAGGAATTGCGGCCCGCGCGCCAGCAGCGATACCGCGATCAGGTCCTTGACCGGATCGTAGGGCAGGTTGGGGTAAAGCGCGGTCGCCGTCGTCAGCGGGCCGTTGATCGACAGGCCGATGGTGTGGCCGTCAGTCGCCTTGGCAATGGCGTCGGTGCCGATGTTGCCGCCGGCGCCGGCGCGGTTGTCCACCACCACCGGTTGGCCGAGCACGCGGCCGAGATGTTCCGCGACCACGCGGCCGGTCAGGTCGGGGCTGGACCCGCCGGGGAAGGGCACCACGAAGCGCACGGGGCGATCAGGCCAACTATCCTGGGCACGCGCGACGGATGGCACCAGCGCTACGGCGGCGGGCAGGGCGGCCACCAGGCCGCGGCGGGTCAGGGACATTGCGATTCCTCCGGCGGGGCGGCGCAGTGCACTGGCCCGGGCGGCCACTCCTATTCCCGGTGCGGGCCGGATGGAAGCCGCCACCTCGCATCTCGGATGTCCTGCCTGACAGGCTCGGGCCGACGGCCGCTGGGCCTTGCGGCCGTCCGTCGCGGGAGGCGCCGGCTTCGGCCCTCACGATATATGCATTCACACTTTCCTAAGCATTGATGCTACAATCTGGACGGGTTCAAGGCGGCCCGGAGTGCAACCCATGACTGCATATCTCCGCGTGATGATCCTCGGCGCCGGGGTGTTGAGCCTGCCCGGTTGCGCGACCGTGGCGATGAATGCCGCCATGCGCGCCGCCTATCCGCACCCGCCCTGGAACGGGGAAGTGGCGCTTGCCTCCGAACCCCCGGGCGCCCATTGCGCCATTCATCGTGGCGACAATGTCGTCGGCGAGGTTGCCGCCGCCCCCGGCACGGTGCAACTCACCCGCTCCCACGCCGCGCTTGAGGTGCGCTGCCAGGCGGAGGGCTATATCGAGACCACCCAGGCGCTGCGCCCGTTCGACGACCCGGCGGTGTTCCGCATGGCGCCGAACGGCATCATCGGCGCGACCGCGACCGTCATCAGCCTCGCCTCCGCTCGGACCATGCGCTACCCGGGCCAGGTCACCGTTGCCATGGTGCCCGCCAGCTTCCCCGATGAGGATGCGCGCACGCAGTTCTTCGAAGCCCGGCGCGGCGCGATCCTCGCCGCCCGCGCGGCCCAATTGGCATTGGCCGATGAACGCTGCCGCGCCCAGCCCGACACCACCTGCGACCCCGCCGCCATGGTGTTGCGGCGCGAGCAGGAGGACGACCTCGCCCGGCTTGACCGCATGCGCGCCCAGGCGCTGGTCAGCCTGGACCCGGCACGGGCCACGGTCGTGCAGGTCGCGCAGGCAGATACGCTGCGGTGAAGACCTCCCCCGGCTGCGGCCGGCGGGGCAGGCGCAGCGCGTCGGCGATGGTATCGACCCCCGCTGCGATGCGCGCCGGATCGGCATCGCCGAGGCCGAGGGCGAAGCGGTCGGGATGCGCCATCTCCCGCGCGATAGTGCCTTGCAGGCGGCGCAGCTCGACCGCCGGGATCAGCTTCGGGCGCGAGGCGCACAGGCTGACGACGGCGCGCGCCGGCTCGGCGATCGCCGCCGCCATGCCGGCGCAGACGGCGCGCAGCGCGCCCCGCAGCAGCGCCGGATCGTCGTCAAGCAACGCGCGCGACGCCACCAGGGCGTTGCCATGCAACTCGGGCAGCACCTCCGCATAGTCGAGGAAGTGCAGCCGCGGCACCAACGCGTACAGACCCGCGGCCTCCAGTGACGCGATGATGGTGTTGGCGAAGCCAAAGACGCCGTCGGCCGCATCCTCGTCCAGCATCCGTCGCGCCTGGTCGGCGAGACTGGCGGGGTCCGCGATGATGGTCACGGCGGCCGGGTCGATGCCTGCCCGCAGCGCGAGTGCCGGCAAGGCGCGCAACGCGGCATCCCTCCCATGGCCGCTGATGCGCCGGCCCGCCAGGTCCGCTGGGCGGCGGATCGGCCCATCCGCGGCCACAGCGATGGTCAGCGGGGTGCGGTTGAAGCCGATGAAGATGGCGGCGGGGCCGGTGCCTTCCGGCGCGCCGCCAAGCCGAGCGACCAACGCCGGCATGTCGCCATAGGCAAGGTCGCAGGTCGCGTCATCCATATCCTCGATCGACGCCGCCGCGCCGCCACCGGCGAGGAAGACCGGGGCGATGCCCTCGCGGGCGAAGAAGCCCTCGGCCTCCGCCAGGAAGAATCCCGCGAGCGGGCCGGATGGCCCACCATTCAGCAGGAAGCGAAGCGGACGCATCAGGCGGCCACCGGGCGCGGCGTGCGCTTTTCGGGGGGCGGCAGGAAGCGGTCGGTGAAGACGTCCTCGATGCGCGGCGCCGGCAGACCGGCGGCCGCCGCCTGCAGGGCCAGGCCGCGACCAAATCGCGCCTGGCTGATGCCGCCGAAGGTGCCGCGTCCGGCCATCTCGACCGCGAGCGTCACCTGCCAGCGCACCCGCTCCGCCGCACGGTTCGCCGCCGGGGCGAAGGACAGCACCGCATCCATCGCCGCATCGGGATCGTCCAGCGCCGCATCCAGGCCGCGATCCAGCGCGGCGAGCAGCCGGGTCAGCGCCTCCGGTTCCTCGGCGATCAGCCGCGGCGAGGCCATCAGCGCGCTGCCATGCAGGTCGGGCGCGCCTTCGTCGTAGCGTAGCCAGGTGATCTCCCCGGCGGCATCGCGGCCCTCGGCGGCGAGCGCTGCGGTCAGCGTGCTGACATAGGCGAACAGGCCATCGGCCTCCCCGGCGCGGACGCGGTCCCACAGAGCGACCATCGACCCGTCCGCCGGCATCACCCGCGTCGCCGCCGGGTCGATCCCTTGCGCCGCGCAGAAGGCCGGAAACAGCCGCAGCCCGACATCGGAGGCATGGCCGATCAGCCGGCGCCCCGAGAGGCTGCTGGATGCGCCGATCGGCAGGGCGATGGCGGCCGCCGAAGCGGCGAAGGTCGCATGGATGCCGCGCGCCGTGCCGCCCGGTCGGCGCATCGCAATCTCCGCAAGCGCATGGATGTCGCCGTAGCCCAGGTCATGGCCGCCTTCCGCCATGGCCGCCGCGGCGGTCCAGGCCCCCTGGCCGGGTTCGAGGTTGAGCGCGATGCCGGCCTCCTCCAGCCAGCCCCGGCGGATCGCCAGCAGCAGCCAGCATTGCGGGCCGGAAATGCCGGCGTTGAGCCGGATACGCCAGTGCTTCACGTCGATACCGTCCCCAGCGCCGGTCATGTTGCGGCGCAACAAGTCGCTTGCCCGGCGTCATTCGACCGTGTCAGCCTCGCAACTGCAACACTCCGAAGGATGCCCCGCATGATGCGGTCCGGTCGCCGGCGCCTGGTCCTCGCCACCCTGGGCGGCGTCCTGGCCCGCCCCGCACTGGTCACCGCGCAGGGCACCTGGCCGAACCGGCCGGTGCGCATCCTGATCTCCTTCCCGCCCGGCGGGTCGAGCGACGTGGTCGCCCGCATCATCGCCCCGCATCTGACCGAACGCTTCGGGCGGCCCTTCGTGGTGGACAACCGGCCGGGCGCCGGGGGCATGCTCGCCGCCAATACCCTGAAGCGCGAACCGGCGGATGGCTATGCCTTCCTGCTGTCGAACAACGCGCCCTTCACCATCGCGCCGACCATGTTCCCGCGCATCACCTATGATGCGTTGGCCGATTTCAGCCATGTCGCCTATCTCGGCGCCACCTTCGGCGGGGTGCTGGCGCATCCGTCGCTGGGCGCGCGCGCGGTGCCGGAACTGATCGCCAAGGCCCACGCCGCACCCGGGCAGTTGAACTACGGGTCGAGCGGCATCGGCTCGATCGGCCACATCACCGGCGCGACCTTCGCGCGCATGGCCGGGGTGGACATGGTGCACATCCCCTATCGCGGCGCCGCTGCGCTGCGCACGGAACTGACCAACGGCACGGTGCAGATGTCCTTCGAGGGCGTCGTCAGCGCCCTGCCGGCCGTCCAGGCCGGGCAATTGCTGGCGCTGGCGACGGCGTCGGAACAGCGCCTGTCGCTGACGCCGGACGTCCCGACCTTCCGCGAGACCGGCCAGGACATCGTCATCAAGAACTGGCACGGCATGAGCGCGCCGGCCGGGCTGCCCGCCAGCATCGCCACGCCGCTGCACGCCGCACTGGCCGAGATCTGCGCCCGCCCCGACGTGACCGAGGCCTTCCTGCGCATCGGCAATTTCGTCGAGCCGATGACTCAGGCCGGCTTCACGACCTTCGTCGCCGACCAGATCGCACTGTGGCGGCCGATGATCATCGAGGCCGATGCGGTGGAAAAATCCTGAAGGCCGGGTGGACGGGTCGATTGGAGAGGGGTGCTGGCTTGTTGCTGCGACGATGAGCAGGAGAGGGGCTTTGCCCCTCTCCGGACCTCTCCCCACCAAAGGCCTAAGGGCCTCTGGACACCTTGAATTGGCGCCGGGCGACGAAGGTTTGGACCGGCCCTCAGTAAAATTCGGGGCTTCATCCACCAGGCACTCCCGCCCTGCGAATCGTTAAAAAAACACGCGGTCCGGGACCCGTTGGTCCCTGGCGGGGTGGCTTGGAGGGGCGGCGCTCCTCCGAGCCACCCTGCCGCGCCGCTCGCCAATCCGGGCCGCTGTTATGGGCCACGCCCCTCCAAGGCTTCATCCTGACTCTGGCTTGCCTCGCTTCATCAATGCGCCGCGGCCATCAGCCGCCCGCCATGGATGAAGCCGAAGGTCGGGAAATTCGTCTGGCCCAGCGCATTGGCCGGCGGATACCAGACCCGCACCAGCGACCAGTCGTTGTTCGGCGAGACATCGACCACCGGCTGGTCCTGCGCGACCCTTCCGCGATTGCTGCCGGACGCCCAATTGGCATGGTCCACGCGGATCTCGCGCGATGACACGACTCGCGTCACGACGGAAAGATGCCCGGTCCGGTTGCGCTGCGTGCGCATGAACACCAGCACCCCGCCGACCCGCGGGCTACGTGACCGGTCATAGCGGCCGGATTGCGCGGCGGCATCCCACCACTGCCAGGCATCCCCCGCCAAATCGATGCCACTGCGCGCGCGCGCATAGGGCACGCAGGAGGTATTGCCCCCCGCATAGCCAGGCACGGAACCCCCCGGCGCCGTGCCACGCGTGCTGCCGCAGCCCCCCAAGGCCAAGGCAGCCAGTATCGCGATCATGCGAAGCACGACCCCGAACCCCCTGATTCCCCTGCCTTCCCTCTATCACGACTCGGCATGGATGTGCAGCAGGAACCGGTCGGCAGCGCAACCGTTTCCAGCTGCGCCCGCCGGCGCCATGCTGCGCGCCGCATCAGCAGGGGATTCGCGATGGACGGGCAGGCGGTGGACAGCACGCTTCAGGACGGCGTGGCGACGCTGTGGCTTGCCCGGCCCGAGCGCGGCAACGCCTTGGGCGCCGAGATGGTCGCGGCCATCGACGCGGCACTGGATGGCGCCATGGCCGCCGGCGCCCGGCTGGTCGTGCTGCGCGGCCAGGGTCGGAACTTCTGCACCGGGCTCGATCTCGCGGACCTGGAGACGGTGACCGATGGTGAACTCGCGCTCCGCATCATCCGCATCGAATTGCTGCTGCAGCGCATCCATGCCCTACCGGTGACAACGATGGCGGTCGCCGGCGGGCGGGTGTTCGGCGCCGGGGCGGACCTGTTCGCAGCCTGCGACCACCGGCTTGCCCTGCCAGGGGCGAGCTTCGCCTTCCCCGGGCCGGCCTTCGGGCTGGTGCTGGGCACCGGCCGGCTGGCCGGGCTGGTGGGGGACGGCGTTGCCCGGCGGCTGTTGCTGGCTGGCGCGCCGGTGGCTGCGGAGCAGGCACGCGCGGTGGGATTGGTCACCGAGATCGCCGAGGAAGCGGCGCTGGATGGCGCCCTGGCCGCCGCGCGGGCGGCAGCATCCCGCCTGGATGCCACGACCGTCGCCGCGCTGCATGGGCGGACGCGACGCGCTGCGGATGATGCGGATCTCGCGGCGCTGGCGCGGTCGCTGGCGAGGCCGGGGCTGAAGGCACGGGTGGAGGCGTACCGGGCGGAAGCGACGCGGCGGTGACCCCTCACCTTGCCGATGGAGGGGCCGTGCTCCTCCAAATCACCCCACCGGGGGGGCTACGGCCCCTTGGACGGCGGGTGGCTGGTGCCGTGCATGGCGGTGCGGGCCATCATGAGACGCCACCGTTGGGCTCGGCAGCTGCAGGCGTGATGACCGTCATGCCGAAGGCGCCCGGATCATTCCGGTCCGAACCCTGGCGGGCAGCGGTAGGGACAGGTTTCCAAAGGTGCTGAGCCTTTGGTGGCGTGGATTCGGGGGGCAAAGCCCGCCAGGATGACTCTACTCGTCCAGAAGCGGCAGCGACCCTTCAGCCCCGCCGCCCCGTCCGTGCCGGTGCCGTCCCGCCGACGCGCCCGGCATCGAAGCCGAGGAACCCCATCTCCGGCCGGGCCGCGCCGCCATCATTGGCGAACAGTCGCGGCCGCGTGACCGGCGCGGGACCGCGCGGGCCGCCGCCGGCGCCCAACGCCCCCGCGGCCGCCCGGGCCGATCGCTCGGCTTCGGCCGCCGCGGCACGATCGCGCGCGGCGCGCTGGGCCGGGCTCAAGGAAGCCTCGGGCGGCGCCTGCGGCCCGCGGGTGGCGCCACGGGACGACAGCAGGAAGAACAGGATCTCGTTTCGACCCTGGTCGACCGCCGCGTCGATCGGCGTCAGGCCGAGCACGTTGCGCTCCTCAAGGCTCGCACCCCGGTTCACCGCATCGCGCGCCGCCGGCAGGTCGCCGCGATTGATCGCGTCGAACAGCGCCGCGGTAGGCGACAGGTTGGCGTTCGGGTCACCCGGAATCGGTTCCGGCGCTCGCCGCGCGGCGATGCCGGGCAGGGCGGGCGGCGGGCGCGGCGCAGCGCGCGGTGTTTCGGGCGGCGGGCCCGAGAACTGGGCCAGCGCCGGCGCAACCGGCAACAGCGTCAGCGCGAGGGGCGCCAGCAGGAAAATGCATCGCATGACGCACCGTTTAGAGCAGTTTGCCGCGGTGGGAAATCATGCGTTGCCGCGACCAGGCCGGTACGACGCCGAGACCTCGGCCCATCGTCACTGGCCCGGGACCGGACCCGGTGCAGGTGCCGGGCAGGTTCAATCATCCGCCCCGATGACGAGGCTCGCGCAGACAAGGATCCGCACCGGTTTCGGTGAGCCCGGTCCTACGGACTTCGCTCCCACGGCATGACCCGATCGGGTGAGGATGCCCGAGAAACAACGACGGAAGACGTTGCCATGCGCCAAGGCGAATGGAAGCGGCTCTACCGACCTTCCCGCCGCCAGGCCATCACCGCCGCGCCCAGTAACAGCGCCAGCGCCAGCCACGCCGGCAGCAGTGGAATGGCACTGATGCCGGTGACCGTGTGGTCGCCATTGCGGCGCAGGCCGATCCAGCCCGCTCCGGCGACATCGCGCCCGGGCGCGACGCGGCGCAACTCGGGCACCGCCGGCACAGCGCCATCGCCGAGGTAGCGCGCGACGCCGCCCGTGCCGGTCAGCAGCGGGCGCAGCTTCTCCGGGTCGGCACGCAGGTCGGCGACCTCGAGCGGATTGGCGGCGGCTGCGGCGGCAAAGGCGGTGCGTCGCCCGTCGGTGGCGTTCCACACGCCGGGCAGCGTGGCCGGCAGCGTCAGCACGGCCCGCCCGCCGCCGGCGGCCTCGGGCTGGGCGCGGGTGACGGCGCCATCGGGGGCGGTGACGGCGATCTCGGGCGGCGCACCGGCATCCAGGCTGCGGCGCGTGACGGTCAGCCGGCCGGAGTCGATGCGGGCCGTCAGGTCCTCCTCCTCCAGCTCCGTCTCGCGCATCAGCCAATGGGCGATGCGGCGCAGCAATTCCTGCTGCGGGCCGCCCCCATCATGGCCGCGCGACCACAGCCAGATGTGGTCGGACAGTAGCAGGGCGACGCGGCCTTCGCCCATCCGGTCCAGCACCAGCAGCGGCGACCCGTCCGGCCCCTCCATGATGGTGCTGCCGCTGCGCTGGTCGGCGCGCAGCCAGCGATACCAGCGGCCCCAGGCGGCATCCGTCTGCTCGGTATTGGCGCCGATCAGCCCTTCGGTCACCGGATGGCGGAAGCCGAGCGCGGAGACGCGCGGGCGGAAGGCGCCCTCGGCGACGATGTTCTGCCGCCCGGCCGGGCGCGCCGGCAGCACGGAACCGAGCGGCGTCAGCGCCAGGGACACCGGCCCGCTGAATTCCGGCCCGGTGGACATCAGCAGCGCGCCGCCGCCGCGCACATAGTCGGCGATGTTGCGAAGGTAGGCCGCCGGCAGGATGCCGCGGTTGGAGAATCGATCGAACACGATCAGGTCGAAGTCGCGCAGCTTCACCTGGAACAGCTCGCGCACCGGGAAGGCGATCAGCGCCAACTCGTTCAGCGGCGTCAGGTCGTCCTTTTCGGGCGGCCGCAGGATGGTGAAGTGGACCAGGTCCACATTCGGATCGGCCTTGAGCAGCCGCCGCCAGGTGCGCTCGCCCGCATGGGGCTCACCGGACACCAGCAGCACGCGCAGCCGGTCGCGCACGCCGTTGATGGTCACGACCTGGCGGTTGTTGAGCGTCGAGACCTCGCCGGGCCGCGCCTCGGCCTCGATCTCGACAACGGTCGGGCCGCCGCGCTGGATCGGCACGGCGATGCGGTGATCGCGGCCGACCGGGACGGATTCGACGCGCGGCGTCTCCCCATCGCGGCGGATGGTCAGCCGCGCCGCGCCGGTCGGGTTGGCGACGCCGAGGTCATCCACCGCGACGCGGATCTCCACCTCTCGCCCGACGATGCCGAAACCGGGCGCCTCGATGACGCGCAGCCGGCGATCGGTCTCCCCGGCACGGCCCGGTATCAGCGCATGGAAGGGCGCGTCGATCGGCGAGGCGGCGGGAATGTCATGCGCCTGCCCATCCGTCAGCGCGATCACGCCGGCCAATCGCGCGCGAGGAATTTCGGCCAGCGCGCGTTCCATGGCGGTGAACAGCCGCGTGCCTTGGTTGCCGCCCTCCGGCACCTCGACGCTGCGCAGTTCAAGGTCGGGCAGCCGGCCGGCGCGCGCCTCGATCTCCCGTCGCGCCGCTTCGATCTGCGCGGCGCGGGTGCCGATGCGGGCGGAATCGCTCTGGTCGACGACCAGCAGGGCGATGTCCGGGCGCGTCTCGCGGGATTCCTCGACCAGGCGCGGGTTGGCGAGCGCGAGCAGGATCAGCGCGAAGGTGACGGCGCGCCACACCACGCCGCGCGCCCGGCGCCAGGCGGCCGGCGCCAGGGCCAGCAGCGCCAGGGCCGCCGCGACGCCCAGCAGCCACAGCGGCAGGACGGGTGCGAAGTCGATGCCGGCGACGGACTGGTTCATGCGGCCCGCCTGCCCAGCGAGATGTGTTCCCACGCCGCGACCAGCACCAGCGTCGCCGATACGGCGATGCCGAGCACCAGAACCGGCAGATCGCGCCCGACCACCGCCAGCGCCGCCATCAGCCCGATCCCGACCAGATGCGACAGCGGCATGTGGCCGAGGTTAAGCCGCTTGAACAGTGCCAGACCGACCAGATACAGCGCCGGCCCGCCGAGCAGCGCCACCGCTCCCGCCGTGCCGGCGATGTCGCCGGCATGCTTTAGCAGCATGTCGTCGGACACGGCCGTCAGCACGATGCCCGCGGCGATCGGCGCGTGGAGATAGGTGTAGCCGACGCGCGCGATGCGGCCGGGGTCGTCATGCTGGGTGATCAGCCGCGTGCCGCGCGATTCGCCGATGTGGAAATACACCCACCACATGGCGATGCTGCCGATGAAGGCGACCGCGAAGGCGGCCAGGTTCGCGAAGGTCGTGGGCAGGCCGGCGGCGGTCGCGCCGGTCACCAGGATGCCCTCGCCTAGCGCGATGATGACGAACAGCGCGCAGCGCTCGGCGAAATGCGCGCCTTCGATGTTCCAATCCTGGGTCGAGGATGCGCCGAGGCCCGGCACCGGGAAGCGCAGGATCGGCCCGGCCACCCAGATCGCCACCGCGATCGCCCAGCAGGCCAGCCGCCAATCGCCCGGCAGCAGCCCGCCCAGGATCCAGAAGGGCGCGGCCATGCCCACCCACACCAGGATGCGCTGGAAGTTGCGGCGCAGCGCCACGTTGTCCGCCGGCGTCATCCACCACGCCCAGCCGAAGCGCCCGGCCTCCAGCGCCACATAGGCGCAGGCGAACACAAGGCCATCGACGCCATAGGCCGCCGGGATGGTGGTGGCCGCGACCAGGCCCGCGAACATCATCGCGAACAGCATCAGCCGCGTGGGCAGCCGGTCCGGGTCGAACCAGTTGGTCACCCAGGCCGTATTGATCCAGGTGCACCACAGCGCGACGAACAGCACCAGCATCTGCGCGGCCGTATGCAGGTCGAAATGATGCGCGAGCCCATGCGACAGCTGCGTGATGGCGAAGACGAAGATCAGGTCGAAGAACAACTCGACATAGGTGACGCGCGCATGGCCATGCGGCTGGCGTTCGCGCAGCAGCGACGCGGCAGGCCCATGGGACGAGGAAGCCGCGTCGTTCAATTCCCAAGCCTTTCCAGGATGGCCGGCACATGCACCTGGTCACCCTTGTAGTTGCCGGTCAGCGCGTACATCACGAGGTTCGTCCCGAAGCGATAGGCGAGCACCCGCTGCCGCGCCCCGCCGGGAATGGTGGCGTAAGGATTCTGCCCGCGCGCATCCATCGCCCAGGCCGCCGCCCAGTCATGCCCGCCGATGATCACCGGGGAGACGCTGTCATTGGCGCGGTCCTGGTCGCGCGCCGCCCAGACCTGCCCGCCGGCATACCGCCCCGGCAGGTCCTGCAGCAGGTAGAAGGCGCGGCGCAGCACATGGTCCTCGGCAACCGGGGCGAGGGGCGGGATGGCGAGGTCTCGCGTCACCCGCCGCAGCGCTGCCCGCGCCCCCTGGTTCATGCCCTCGCCCGAACCCTCGTCGCGGGTGTCGAGCAGGATGATCCCGCCATTGCGCATAAAGGTGTTGAGCGCGGCGACCGCCGCCCCATCCGGCTGCGCGGCTTCCGGCAGCACCGGCCAATAGATCAGCGGATAGTAGGACAGGTCGTCGCGCCCGGGCACCACCGCGACCGGGTCGGCCAGCGCGGCGGCGGTGCGGCGGTTCATGAAATCCGACAGGCCGGCGAGGCCCATGCGCGATGTCTCATCCACCTGCGCATCGCCGGTCGCCACATAGGCGAGCCGCGTGGCGTTGGCCGCGGCGCCCTCTGCCTCCTGCGCGCGCGCCGACCCGGCGCCGAGCAGCATCGCTGCGACCGCCGCCGCCCGCGTCCAGCGCGACCATTGCTTGCCGACCAGCCCGCGCTGGCCGAGCGAGACCAGCAGGTCCAGCGCCAGCAGCAGCAGCGCCGCCGCCAGCAGCCAGGGCCCGAGGTCGCGTTCGGCCGGCACGCCGCCGATGGATTCGACCCGCGCCGTGGCTGGCGGCACGGCGGTGGCGCGCGGCGCCGGCAGATGGGCTGACAGGTTGAGCGCCCGCCGCCAGGCGGCATCCTCCGCCTGGCCCGGCGATCCGTACCAGCCCGGCGGATGGCGCGGGGACGCCGCGGTCTCCTCCACCCGGTTCGCCGGAATGGGGGCGGCCGCCGGCGGCGCGGCGCCGAGCCGCCCGAAGCCATCGAGGATTTCCAGTGGCGCGAGCGGCACCTCGCCCTCGCTGCCCTGCACCCCGGCCGACAGCGCGACGAGCCGCCGCAGCATGTCCACGAACAGGCCCGAGAGCGGCAGGTTCGACCATTCCGCATTGGCGGTGACATGGAACAACACGATGCGCCCCTGGCCGCGCGCCGCCGCGGTGACGAGCGGCGTGCCATCGGCCAGCCGTGCCCAGGACCGGTCGCTGAGCCGCGCCGAGGGTTCGGCCAGCACCTGGCGTTCAATCGTGACCTCGGCCGGCGGTACCAGCCCGGCGAATGGCGAGCCTTCGGGGAAGGGGGCCAGCGCCTGCGGCCGGTCCCAGGACAGCGCGCCGCCCAGCTGCCGTTCCCCCGCCCGCAGCGCGACCGGCAGCAGCGGGTCGGGCCGTTCGGCGAGCCGCGGCCCGGCGAAGCGGATCAGCATGCCGCCCTGTTCGACCCAGCGCGATAGCGCCTCCCGCTCGCGTCCCTCCGGTACCTCGCGATCGGCGAGGATCAGCACCGCGAGCTGGCGCGACAGCAGCTGTTCCGGCGTGCCGCGCCGGATCTCCGCATAAGGCGCCAGCGCGCGTTCCAGGTAGAACAGGTCCCCGGTCAGCGGCGCATCGGCCGAGGTCTCCACTGACGCCGAGATGCCGACCGGCCGCCGGCGAAAGCGTTCATCGAGCAGCACGGTGCCGGCAGCACCGGCTTCGGGTTCCAGGTCCAGCCGCACGACCTGGTTGCGGATCTCGATCGGCAGGTCGATCGCCGCCTCGGCGCTGCCGGCCCCGGCCGGGATCGGAATGGTCGCCGAGGCGATCGCCCGCCCATCGCCCGTGCGCGCCAGCACGGTGGCTTCGGTCGGCGTCGTCACCGGGGTTTGCAGCACACGCACCACCAGCCGGTCGGCCTCGGCGCGCGGCGGCGGCAGCAGCCGGGCCGGCCGTGCCTCGGCGCGCGCCACGATCAGTGGTCCGGCTTCCGCCAGCGCCGTGGCCAGCGGCGTGAAGGCGTCGCCCTCCACCGCATGCTCCACGCCATCGGCGACATAAAGCGTCGCGAAGGGGCCGGGATTGGTGCGGCGGAAGGCAGCCAATGCCGCCAGCGCCGCGGCACGGTCCGGTGCCCAGGCCCGTGGCCGCAGGGCGGCAAGGCGCGCATGCGCTTCCTCCGCCGGCATCAGCCCGGTCGCCGCGATCGGCTCGCCCGTCTCGGGCGGGGCGGTCGGCAACAGCGCGACACGCCGGTCCTCCCGGGCCGCAGCGTCCAGGGCCGCCATGGCGGCCGCCATGCGCGCCGGCCAATCGGGCGCGGCGGCCCAGCCATTGTCGATCACCACGAGCAGCGGTCCCGACCCGCCGCCACCCCCGCCCGGCTGCCAGACCGGCCGCGCCAGCCCCAGGATCAGCAGCGCCGCCGCGACAATGCGCAGCAGCAGCAGCCACCAGGGCGTGCGGTGCGGCGTCTCCTCGGTCGGCGGCAGGTCGCGCAGCAGGCGGATCGCCGGGAAGGCCTGGGTCTTTGGCGCCGGCGGACTGACCCGCAGCAGCCACCACAGCAGCGGCAGCGCGGGCAGCGCCAGCAGCAGCCAGGGTGCCGCGAAGGCAAGGGGTCCGACCTGCCACATCAGCCGGGCGCCAGGCGGCGATGCAGCGCCAGCAGCGCCGCTTCCGGCGGTTGGTCGGTGCGGTGGGTGGCAAACGACCAGCCTGACGCCGCCGCGAGTGCGGCCAACCCATCCCGATGCCGGGCCAGGCGCTCCTCATACAGCGCGCGCACGCCCTCGACGCGCGGCACCAGCGCTTCCTCCACCCGGCCAAGGGCCTGGAATCGGACACGGCCAGAAAAGGGCAGGGTTTCCTCCGCGGGATCAAGCACCTGCAGCAGATGGCCCCGCACCGCGCCCGCTGCCAGTTGCGCCACCGCGCGGCGCGTCTCCTCAAGCGGTGCGAGGAAGTCGCCGATCAGCACCGCCCGCGCATGGCGCGGAATCCGTACATCCTCCGCCTGTTCCGTCTGGCGGGGCAGCGACTGCGCCAGGCTCGACAGTGCACCACGGCCGGAAAACGCCCGCGGCAGGCCGAACAGCCGCACCCTCTCGCCGCCCCGGAACAGCAGCGCGGACAACGCCAGAAGCAACAATTCCGCCCGCACGCGCTTGGTCGGCAGCATCGCATCACTACGCCAATCCATGCCCTCGCCGGATTGGCACCACAGGGCGACGGTCTGCGCGGCCTCCCATTCCGTCTCGCGCACGAACAGTCGGTCGGACTTGGCGGATTGCCGCCAATCGACCCTCGCTGCCGAATCTCCAGGCAGATACGGACGGAACTGCCAGAAGGCATCACCCTGACCGGGGCGTCGCCGGCCGTGGACGCCCTGCATGACGGTCGATGCCACGCGCTCGGCCTGCACGACGAGCGGCGGGAGCGTGGCGCCGAGGGCCTCGGCCCAGGGGATGGGGACGGTGGTCACAGGTTGCCGTCAGGGAGGGCTCTGCCCTCCCCGAACCCCTCCCGCCAAGGGCTTAAGGCCCTTGGATCCCTCAACTTCAATCGGGAATTTCGGGGAGGGGCGTCACACGCGCGCCCTTGGTCACGGGTGGGCCACGCCCCTCCCCGAATTTCCCGACCAGGTATTGGTGTCCAGAGGCCCTTAGGCCTTTGGCGGGGTGAGGTTTGGAGAGGGGCAGAGCCCCTCTCCAACGCGACCCGGGCCCACATCCTCACCCCAGGCTGTCCTTCAGCGCATCGATCACCTCGCTCAGCCGCACGCCGTCCGCGCGGGCCGCGAAGGTCAGCGCCATGCGGTGCCGCAGCACGGGTTCGGCGAGCGCGATCACGTCGTCCACGCTGGGGGCAAGGCGCCCGTCCAGCAGCGCGCGGGCGCGAGTCGCCAGCATCAGCGCCTGGGCCGCGCGCGGTCCCGGCCCCCAGGCCAGGTGCTTGCGTACGGCGTCGAGGCCGGTGGTTTCCGGCCGGGCGCCGCGCACCAGTTTCAGGATGGCCTCGAGCACCTGCTCGCCGACCGGGATGCGGCGGATCAGCGCCTGGGCGGCGATCAGTTCGGCGCCGGTCATGGCCTGGACGGGCTTCGCCTCGCGCGCGCCGGTGGTCGCCAGCAGCATGGCGCGTTCTGCGGCCTCGTCGGGGTAGCCGACCTCGATTTCCAGCAGGAAGCGGTCGAGCTGCGCTTCCGGCAAGGGGTAGGTGCCTTCCTGCTCGATCGGGTTCTGCGTGGCCAGCACATGGAAGGGCGTGGGCAGGGCGTGGATCTCGCCGCCGATCGCCACGCGGTGTTCCTGCATCGCCTGCAGCAGGGCGGATTGCGTGCGGGGGGAGGCGCGGTTGATCTCATCGGCCATCAGCAGCTGGCAGAAGATCGGGCCCTTGATGAAGCGGAAGGCGCGGCGGCCCTGGGCGTCCTCCTCCAGCACTTCCGAGCCCAGGATGTCGGCCGGCATCAGGTCCGGCGTGAACTGCACGCGCCGAGGGTCGAGGCCCAGCACGGTGCCGAGCGTGTCCACCAGCTTGGTCTTGCCGAGCCCCGGCACGCCCACCAGCAGCACATGCCCGCCCGACAGCAGGGTGATCAGCACGCGCTCGATCACCAGTTCCTGCCCGAAGATGACGCGGCCGATCGCGTCCCGCACCCGGGCCAGGCGGGCGCCGAGGGCTTCCACCTCCGCCACCAGGACAGATGGGTCCTGTGTCGTCTCGGCCACTTCACTCATGCGGGCTGGGCTCCCTATATGACGGTTGCGGAGGCGCGCATGCCGATGCGACCACACTGACAATTAGCTCGCATCGGCCACGCTGAGTGCAAGGGCGACGAAATGCAATGACCGTCCAGGGCATGGAAAACACCGTCCAGGGTATGGAATCGAAGCCTGTGGAAACCATCGCAAGCGGAGCAGGATGCGTGCCACGCGGCTGCATGCCGCCGGCCGGCACGGTGCTCGCACGGGCGCGACAGGAATGCGGCGACTACGCCATTCGCATCGGCCGCGACGGCACCTGGTACTACAAGGGCAGCGCGATCCAGCGGAAGCCGTTGGTCTGCCTGTTCTCATCCGTCCTCAAGCGCGGCGATGACGGGTCCTATTGGCTGGAAACCCCGGCCGAGCGTGGGCGGATCGAGGTGGAGGACGCCCCCTTCGTCGCCGTCGAGCTATTCTGGCGCGACTGCGACTGCGGCGGCGGCGTGCCGCAGCAATGCCTGACCTTCCGCACCAACCTCGATGAGATGGTGACCGCCGACGCCGCGCACCCGATCCGTGTGCAACTGTGCCCCACGACCCGGGAACCGAGGCCCTACATCACCGTGCGGCCGGGGCTCGAGGCGCGGATCAGCCGCGCGGTGTTCTACGAACTGGTGGCTCTCGCCGAATCGGAGATGCTGGAAGGCCGCGAGGTGCTCGGCGTCTGGAGCGAGGGGACCTTCTTCCCGATCGACGAGGTGCCGACGCTCGACATGGCGGCGGATTGAATGGGGCCTGATTCGTGCATCGCGTGACGCGCCGCCGGCGATCGGGCCCGCGACGACCGGATGCGAAGGCCATGACGTGAGCGTCACGACATTGCGTATCGACCCCGCCGTCCTGCGGGCGCGGCTGGCCGATCCGGCACGCCTGCCGCGCGACCGGCCCTCGCCCGAGGATGACCTCGACCGCGTCGCGCGCACCGGTGGGCGGACGGTTGACGCCGCGGTGCTGGTGCCGCTTGTCCTGCATGACGATCCGACCGTTCTGTTGACGCTGAGATCCTCGCGGCTGAATTCCCATGCCGGCCAGGTGTCCTTTCCCGGCGGCCGCATGGAGCCCGGCGAGACGCCGGAACAGACCGCGCTGCGCGAGGCGCAGGAGGAAGTCGGCCTCGATCCAGCCATGCCCGAGATCCTTGGCCGCCTGCCGACGCTGCTGACCGGCACCGGCTACCTGGTCACGCCGGTGGTCGCCCTGTTGCGCCCGCCCTTCGCCCTGCTCAGCGATCCGGGGGAGGTCGCCGAGGCGTTCGAATATCCGCTCACGCATCTGCTCGACCCCGCGGCCCCGGAACGGCGGCAGCAGGAATTCCGCGGCCGGATGCGGGAGTTCTGGGTCTGGCCGCATGATCGCCACTACATCTGGGGGGCCACCGCCTCGATGCTGGTGACGCTCTCGGCGGTGTTGCGCGAACAGGCATAGCGCGCTCGCCATCCAGGCGGGCCGATCCTCCGTCCGGCGGGGCATGGCCGACCGTGCGGTTTTCGTGCCGCGCGTCCCAGCCTCGGCCGGCGCCCCTTCCAGCATGCGCCCCCGCGCACTAACTTTGCGGGACAGGAACGGAGGACGCCCCAATGGCCACCAGCATCGCCGCCGAACGCCGCCTGCTGGGCGACGACTTCGCGACCGTTGCCCCGAGCCACTACCCTGCCTTGTCCGAACTTCCGGCGGAGGAGGTGCTGGCGCTCGCCCGCACCCTGCGCGAGCAGCGCAACCGGCTGCGCGGCATGGTGCATGGCAATCGCCGTGCGCGCCGGGGCAAGGGCGAGGCGCGCGCCACCGCCGGCAACGACACGGCCCTCGCGCGCCGCAAGCAGGTCTATGCCGCTGCGCTGAAGCGGGTGAACCATCGGCTCGATGCGTTGCACGGCCAGGCACGCCGCGCCTGGCACGCCGCGGCGCTGCGCGAGGTGCTGGCGCGCAAGCGCGCCGCTGTCGCCCCGCATCCTGGCGCGGGGGATGCGGCGGGGCAGGGCATGCATGCCAAGCCGAGCCGCAAGCGCACCGTTCGCACCGACCCGCGCGAGATTGGCCGCGTCGCCCAATTCGTGCGCAACGCGCAGGCGAAGCGGGACCGCTGATCGCCGGGACGCTGTCCCTCCGGCATCCCATCGGCGCTGCCGCGTCGTGTCGATGGGATGCATCACGGCAAGGCCAGTCGGGGCGCCATCCGCTGGCGCCCCGCGCGGCAGCGGCCATGGCGGGAAACGCGTGGCCTGCCGCCCTACGCAGGCGGCACGGGTGGCCATTCCAGCGCTGGGTATGGCCGGTGAATCCCTGTAGAGCCCCACGGCCATGCCAGAACCGACCCAATTCGCCTTCTTCTTCGCGGCAGCCCTGCTGCTCGCGATCACGCCCGGTCCGGGCATCTTCTACGTCGCGGCGCGCACGCTGGCCGGCGGCCGCGCGGAAGGCGTCGCCTCCAGCTTCGGCACCGGGCTGGGCGGCCTGGTCCACGTCCTTGCGGGCGGCCTGGGCGTTTCGGCGATCGTGCTCGCCAGTGCGGAACTCTTCGCGGCGCTGAAGCTGATCGGGGCCGCCTACCTCGTCTGGATCGGCTTGCGCACCATCCAATCCGCCCGCCGGGACGCCGCGACCGTGCTGCAGGGCGGGCCGGCGGCACCGCCGGTCGGGTCACGGCGCGCCTTTCAAGAAGGCGTGCTGGTCGAGGCGCTGAACCCCAAGACTGCCGCCTTCTTCCTGGCCTTCGTCCCGCAATTCGTGGACCCCGCCCAAGGCCCCGTGGCGCTGCAATTCGTGGTGCTGGGCTTCGTCTCGGTCGGGCTCAATACCCTCGCCGACATCGTGGTCGCCGTCGCGGCAAGCGGCATCCGCGACGGCGCCGCCGCACGCCCCGGCCTGGTCCGCCGCCTGCGGGAGGCGTCGGGCGCCGCGATGATGGCGTTGGGCATCGGCCTGGCCCTGGCGAAGCGCCCGGCGACCTGATCGCCGGACCGCGGCAAAGTGTGCTTCATCTGGCGTTGAAGGCCATTGCGGGATATTGCCCGGCGCAACCATAGACCGGGAGAAACCAACGCATGACCACCCGCCGCACCCTTCTGGCAGTCAGCGCCGGCGTGTTCGCCGCGCCCGCCGTCCATGCCCAGGGCGCCTGGCCGAACCGCCCCGTCCGCGTGATCGTGCCCTGGCCGCCGGGCGGGTCCACCGATGTGCTGGTGCGCCTGTATGCCGAACAGCTTTCGCCGATTCTCGGCCAGCCCTTCGTGGTGGAGAACCGCGCCGGCGCGGGCGGCAACATCGGCCTCGACGCTGTCGCGAAGGCAGCGCCAGACGGCTACACGCTCGGCATCGCCTCGGTCGGCCACCTGTGCATCAACCCGACGCTGTATGCGCGGCTGCCTTATGACCCGGTGAAGGACCTCGCGCCGGTCGGCGTCGCCTGGGACCTGCCCAACGTCGCGGTCGTCGCCGCCGAGAAGAACCCGGCCCGCACGCTCCAGGAATTCATCACCTGGGCGAAGGCCAAGCGCGGCGGCATCACCTATGGCTCGCCCGGCGTTGGCACCACGCCGCATCTGTCGGGCGCGCTGTTCTGCGCGCGCACCGGCATCGAGGGCACCCACGTGCCGTTCCGCGGCGCCGCGCAGACCGTCCCGGCGATGCTGTCGGGCGACGTGGATTTCGCGCTGGACAACCTCGCCTCCTATGTCCCGGTCATCACCGGCGGGCAGATGCGCGCCTTCGGCGTCACCACGCCCGCGCGCTGGCCGACCATGCAGGACATCCCGACCATGGCCGAGGCCGGGCTGCCGGACTTCGTGCTGACCTCCTGGCAGGGCTTCGTGTTCCCCACCGGCACGCCGCCGGCGACCATCGAACGGCTGAGCGGCGCCCTGCGGCAGATCGTCGCGCAGCAGGAGGTGAAGGACCGCTTCCTGCGCGTCGGCGCCCTGGCCGAATGGTCGACGCCGGCCCAGATGACCGAACGCGCCGATCGCGACCGGCCGGCCTGGGTGGAAGCGGTGCGGATTTCCGGCGCGCGCGTCGAGTAGGCAGCGCCGGCGCGCGACGAAGGATGGAGGGGCCTTGCCCCATTGGTGCGAAGTTTGGGCGCCATCGCGCCTCGGAGAGGGGCTTTGCCCCTCTCCGAACCTCACCCCACCAAAGGCTTAAGGCCTTTGGAAACCTCAGTATTGGCGCTGAACACCGCGGCTCGGTGCGGGGAATTTGGGGCCATCCCTGGCGCTGCTCCACCCAGACGTAGTCCCCCACGCAAAGCACCAAAATCCCGCGGTCCAGGAGCCCGCTGGCTCCTGGCGGGGTGGCTTGGAGGGGCAGCGCCCCTCCAATCTGCGCGCTTATGGATCAAGGCGCCTCCAATACACCCACCAAAGGTCCGCTGGCCTTTGATGGGGGCGGTCCGGAGGGACAAAGCCACCACCGGTCCTCTCGTCCCCCCCCTCGGCCCGCCCCCTCAACAAACGCCGTCGAAGGCGCCATAAGCCCAGGCAATGTCCAGCCGCGACCTCACCCTGCCCGGCGCCCGCCGCGCCGCCTGGCTCAATTCGCTGTTCATCGACCACGCCCTGTTGCGCCTCGGCTGGCGCAATTGGGGCGTGGTCGAAAGCGGCCGGCTGTATCGTTCGAACCACCCCACGCCCTGGCAACTGGAACAGGCGGTGCGCCGGCACGGCATCCGCACGGTCGTCAACCTGCGCGGGCATAGGGAGGCTTGCGGCTCGGATGCTCTTGGACGCCAGGCGGCGGCGGCGCTTGGGTTGGACCACATTGACGCGCCGCTGGAATCCCGAGGCGCGCCGCACAAGGACCGCGTGCTGCGCCTGGCCGGCATCTTTGCCCGCATGACCGAACCGGCGCTGATCCATTGCAAGTCCGGCGCCGACCGCACCGGCCTGGCGGCCGGAATCTGGCTGCTGGCGCAGGGGCGGCCGGTCGAACAGGCGCTCGATCAGCTGTCACTGCGCTTCGGCCATGTGGCGGCGGCGCGGACCGGCATCCTGGATGCCTTCTTCCTCGCCTATGCCGCCTTCCAGAAGGCGCAGGGCCCGAAGGCCTTCCTCGACTGGTTGCGTGAGGATTATTCGGAGGACGCCCTGCGGGCATCGTTCCAGAGCACCGCCTGGGCTGACCGGCTGGTGGACGGCGTGCTCAGGCGCGAATGAGTGCTGCGACCCCGCCGGTCGCCAAGGCGGGAACGGCGCGGGCGACGCGTTCCGCGGGCCAGTCCCACCAGGCGATTTCCAGCAGGCGGTCGATGTCGAGCGCGGAGAAGCGCATCTTCATCACCTGCGCCGGATTGCCCGCGACGACGGCATAGGGCGGCACGTCGCGCGTGACGACGGCGCGTGCGCCGATGATGGCGCCATGGCCGATCGTCACCCCCGGCATCACCAGGCATTCGGTGCCGAGCCAGACATCGTGGCCGACCGTGGTCGGTCCGCCGCCGCGCCAGGGATAGTCGTCGAGCGGCAAGGCCTCGGCGAAGGAACCGCCGAGGATGCCGAAGGGGAAGGTCGATGGCCCGGCGATGGCGTGGTTCGCCCCGGGCATCAGGAAGGTGGCGCGATGCGCGATGGCGCAATACGACCCGATCGACAGCGACCCGAAGCCGAAATTGTAGCGCACGCAGCGTTCGAGGAAGCGCAGCGGGTCCTCATGGTCGTGATAGTAGGAATAGGCCCCGGCCGAGACGTTGGTGACGTCGGGATACAGCGTGAGCAGCGGCCGCAGCAGCACCGTGCTGACATCGCCCGGCACCGGATACAGCGTGTCGGGATCGGGCGGGGCGGTCATGCCATCTTCCTCGAGGCCATATGCAGATACGCCGGCACCGCCGCGAGCGCGATGCCCAGGAACCCCACCCCCGCCAGCAGCGGCGCCGCCGGCGCCTGGCTGACGTCGCGCGCCAAACCCGCCAGCGGCGGCAGCGCCGCAAGGGAACCGTAGAACAGCGTGTAGTGTACGCCCATGCCGAAGGCCCGGCTGGGTGCCGACAGCGCGCGGCCCACCATAGCCATCACCAGCGACGCCGGCGGCGCGGCCAGCATCCCGAAGGCCAGCAGCCAGGGCCAGGGCGCCAACCCCGCCACCACCGCCAGCAGGCAGCCCGCCATACCGACCATGCAGGCGACGGTGATCAGGATCGGCCGGCCCATCCGTTCCGCCAACGCGCCGCCCAGCGGCAGCAGCGGCAGGATGCCGAAGCTGACCAGGGCGGTGACGCCGCCGGCCGCCTCCGTCGTCCAGCCGCGCGACACCAGCAGCGCCGGCGTGAAGCCGAGTGCCACAACGAAGGCCGCGTTGTAGAATCCCCAGATCGCGCCTGCCGACAGCAGCGGGCCCCATTCGCTGCGCAGCAGCCCGCCGCGACGAGCCGTCGCGGCGCCGGCGCCATCCCCCTTCGGCAGGGCGAACCACAGCGGCACGAAGGACGCCGCGCAGACGGCCGCCGACAGCCATAGCCCGGCACGCCAATCGGCCCCGAGCAGCGGCAGCACCACCAGCGAAATCCCGATGCCACACGGCCAGGCCACCAGCATCAGCCCCAGCGCGGGCGACAAGGCTGCCCCCGAGAACCGATCCAGCACCATCTTCGCGCAGGCGATCGCCAGCAGCGCGCCGCCGGCACCCGAGACCAGCCGCCCGGCCATCGCCATGCCGAAGCCGCCCGCCAGCGCCAGCGCGACACCCCCCAATGCCATCAGCCCGACGCCCAGCAGCAGCACCGCCCGGTCGCCCAGTCGCGCCATGACGATGCCCGCGGGCAGCGCGATCAGCACGCCCGAGGCCGAATAGGCGCCGATCAGCGTGCCGAGTTGCGCCCAGTCAGCCGCCAGGGAACCGATCAGCAGCGGCCCCAGCGCACCCACGACCTGGAACTGCGCGCCCATGGCGGCACGGGATGCGGCGAGGATGGCGAGTTCGGCCCAGCGGTTGCGCATGGCGGTCGTCAGGCCCCGCGGCGTGGTGCGGAGGTTGGAGGGGCGCCGCCCCTCCAAGCCACCCCGCCAAAGGCCTGGGGCCTTTGGAATGCCATCGCCTGGCGTCTGGCGCGGTTGGCAGGATGACAGGGTGGCGGCGGCTTTGTGCCCAAGGGGCGGTGCAGGATCTGGCCCTGCCGTGCCTCGGACGGACTCCTTGGCGCGGGTGTGGCGGTCAGGTCCGGCGCCTCTGGAAGCCTGGCCCGACACGAGTGGCACGAGGCCGCGCATGCAGCCCGCTGGGAGTCCGCTGCAAACCGGCGCTTCGCGCCCGATGGCCGACGGCATCCCAAGGGCCGCAGCGCGTGGGCGCTAGCAGGAGTCGCGAGTGCAGAGCTCTCCTCCATGGCCCAGCGCCAAAATCGGGCTCCCAAAGGCCTTGAGCCTTTGGCGGGGTGAGGTTCGGAGAGAGGCGGCGCCCCTGTCCGATCATCCGGGCGCATCCGTCCAGCCGCGTCACCCAAACGCCTGCGTCCGCACCAGCCGGGCATACAGCCCGTCCTGTTCCATCAGCGCCGCATGGTCGCCCTGTTCGACCGCGCGCCCCTTGTCCATCACCACGATGCGGTCGGCGTCGCGCACCGTTGCCAGGCGATGGGCGATCACCAGCGTGGTGCGCCCGGCGCGCAACCGCGCCAGGGCCTGCTGGACCAGCGCCTCGTTTTCCGCATCCAGCGCGCTGGTCGCTTCGTCCAGCAGCAGGATGCGCGGGTTGCGCAGCAGCGCGCGGGCGAGGGCGATGCGCTGCCGCTGCCCACCCGACAGCCGCGACCCACCCGGGCCCAGCGGCGTGTCGTAGCCATCCGCCAGCGCAGCGATGAAGTCGTGGGCGGCGGCGGCGCGGGCGGCCTCCTCGACCTGCTCGCGCGTTGCGCCGGGGTGGCCGCAGGCGATGTTGGAGAAGGCGGTGTCGTCGAAGATCGTCGCGTCCTGTCCGACATAGGCGATGGCGTCGCGCAGGGAGGCGAGCGTGACCTGGCGGGTGTCGGCACCGTCGATCAGCACCCAGCCCTCGGTCGCGTCGTACAGCCGCGGCACCAGGGCGATGGCGGTGGATTTCCCCGCACCCGAGGGGCCGACCAGCGCGACGGTCTGCCCTGGCTCGGCGGTGAAGGTCAGGCCCGACAGCGCCGCATCGGGCACGCCGTCATAGGTGAAGCCCACGCCGGCGAAGGCGATGCGCCCGTGCCCGGCGGGCAGTGGCACGGCACCGGGTGCATCGGTGATGTGCCGCGGGATATCGACCACGCCATAGACGCGCGACAGCCCGGCCAGGCCTTCCTGCAGGGCCGAATTCAGCGAGCCCAGCGCGCGGGCGGGGCGCGAGGCGATCAGCAGCGCGGCGACGAAGCCGGTGAACTCGCCCACCGTCCCCGCGCCGGATGCCACCCGCCAGCCGACGAAGACGAGCACGGCCGCGACGGCGAAGCCGCCCAGCGCTTCCAGCATCGGGTCGAGAGAGGCGCGGGTGCGGGCGATGGCGTAGAGGCTCTCCCGCAGCCGGGCGAACAGGCCGGCGGCGCGGGCCTCCTCGGCCGCTTCCAGGCGATAGGCGCGCACGACACGCGCCGCGCCGAAGGATTCAGTGAGTGCCGCGGCCGCCTCGCCGACCCGTTCCTGCATGCCGCCCGAGGCGCGCCGGATGCGCTTGCCGAGCTTGAGGATCGGCAGCACCGCGATCGGGTACAGCAGCCCACCCACCAGCGACATCTGCCAGTCGAGCCACACCATGGACGCAACCAGCCCGATCAGCGTCAGCGCATCGGCGACGGCGTTGATGGATTTGGTCAGCGCCTCGCGGATCAGCGCGGCATCGGTGGTGAAGCGGGCGGCGTGGCGCGCCGGCGCCTCACGCGCCACGGCGGCGAGGTCGGCGCGGGTCAGGGCGCGGAACAGGTCGTTCTGCAACCCTTCGATCACCCGCAGTACCGCCGCCTGGATCGCCACCGACTGGCCGAACTGGGCGATCGCCTTCAGCGAGGTGACGGCGATGATGACGATCGGCACCAGCCATAGCCAATCGTGCCGGCCTTCGGTGTAGCGGTCGAAGGATTGCTGGATGACCACCGGATACAGCGCCGTGGTGGCCGCCACGCCCAGGGTGCAGGCCAGCGCGATGAGGATGCCGCGCCGATGCCCCGCCACATGGTCGCGCCAGAGTCGGAGCAGCAGGGCGCGGGCAGAGGTGTCCAGGGCTTTGGCCATGGTCGCGGGATAGAGCAGATCCCGTTCGGGCGAAATCACCCCGCGGGAGGCGACGGCAGGTCGGGGGAGAGAACTCCCCCGATCCCCCTCCTTTTTCTGTCCAATGGAGACTGACCGCCGGGGCCGGCGCCAAGGGCCAAAAAACGGAGGGGGATTCGGGGGAGGTGTTCCTCCCCCGCCTTCCTGCCCGCGCGGCCGCAATGCGGATGGCGGCTGCACCGGCCGACGCCGGATGGTCACGGATAGGGTCTTGAAACCTTCCGAGCCGTCATGCTAGTTCTCGTTTCGTTCCGGTGAAGGCGGCGGGGCCGGATCCCCCACTCATCCCCCGAGTGCGGCCCCGCCGCCGACTTCCGGCAGGCGCCGGCGCAGTTCGGCGAGGCAGGCGTCGCGGTCATCATCGCAGCCGCGGGCAATCCACCAGGATCGCACCTGCTCAAGCACCTCGCCGATCGCCGGTCCGGGCGGCAGGCCCAGTGCGAGGGCATCGCGCCCCGCGATCGGGAATTCCGGCACGGGTTCGGCGTCGATGCGCCGGCGCAGCGCCGACCAGGCATCCGCGTCACCCGACCAGGCATCCGGCACAAACCAGTCCTCTCGCGGCAGCGCCTGGGCGAGCCAGGATCGGTCGCGCAGCAGCGCCTTGGCGTAGGTGCCGCGCCACTGCCGATCCGCCTGTGCCAGCACGCGCCGCAAGGCCGGGCCCGGCAGATTGGGCGCGACCCGGAACATGTTGGGCGCCTCGCCCTCGAAGCCGCCAAGAAGCGCCTCTAGCAGCGCGATCTCCGTGCCGGAGAAGCGCAGGCGGCGAGACAGTAGCCCGCCGGCCCGCGCCATCGCGGCCTGGTCGGTGTGGATCAGCATCCCGGCCAGCCGCAGCAATGGCTCCGCCGGCGCGCCGATCGTGACGAGCCGCGGCAGGAGGCCCGGCGGCCGCGCCTCCGGCAGCACGGCGCCGAGGACCCCGGTCCGAGCCATCAACGCCATCGCCTCCAGCGGATCAGGCACCGCCAGGATGCGCTTTAACTCCATCCACACCCGCTCGACGGACAACCGCGCAAGCCCTGGCACGGCCCGGCGGATCGCCGCCACCGCCGCCGCATCCGGCGCGCCCCGGCCATACCGTGCCTGGAAGCGGAAGAAGCGCAGCGCGCGCAGGTAGTCCTCGGCAAGCCGCGTATCGGCATCGCCGACGAAGCGCACCAGCCCGGCGGCGAGATCCGCCCGGCCGCCGAAATAGTCGAACAGCGCGCCATCCGGTGCCATCGACATGGCGTTGATGGTGAAGTCGCGCCGCGCCGCGTCTTCCCGCCAATCCGTGGTCCATTCCACCACCGCGTGGCGGCCATCGGTGATCACGTCGTGGCGCAGCGCGGTCACCTCGACCGGCAGGTGGTCCTTCACCGCCGTCACCGTGCCGTGGGCGAGGCCGGTCTCGAAAACCTTCAGCCCGGCAGCGCGCAGGCGCTCGACGATTTCCTCCGGCGGGAAGGGGGCTGCGACATCGACATCGGCCGATTCCCGCCCGGCCAGCGCATCCCGCACGCAGCCGCCCACCGCCCGCGCGCCGGGCAGCGCGGCCAGCACCGCGGCGACCGCCGGCAGGTCAAGGAAGTGCGGCCGATCCTTCACCGATGCGGCTCTGCGTGGCCAGGTTCGATGCGATCGCCTTCCAGATGCGCGGGCACATAGGTGCTGCCGGGCGCGATGCTGCGCGACTCGCCGTACCAAAGGCCGCCACCGATCGTCAGCACGACCCCCATCGCCGCGAGGACCAGCAGGATGGTGCTCGGTTCCGTTTGCGGGTTCATCCGTCGCCACAGGCCATAGGCGGCGAAGGGCAGCAGGAACAGCAGCGTTTCGACCAGATAGGGCATGCGACTCCGTGGTGCGCGCCGGGGCTCCGGTCCCCGGTGCCGTAAGCGTAGCGCGGATGGCGCGTCAGCGCGCCGCGTACAATGCGGCGACCCCCGGCGCGAAGCCGGTCAGGGCGCGCGGGCGATGCGGGCGCGGATGGCGCGGCATCAGGCCCGCCATGGCCTCGGCCAGCCGCACGGCCGCCTGGGTGCCATCGACCAGCGGCACGGCCACGCGCGGCTGCAACTGCGGCGCCAGGCCCGCGAGCGGTCCGCCGGCGAGGATGATGGCCTCCGCCCCATCCTGGTCCACGCTCTCGGCGCATAGCCCGGCGAGCAGTTCCAGCCGGTCCTCCGCCACCGTGCCGGGGTCGCCGCTGAAGGCCGGGCCCATGCGGAAGCCGGCACAGCGCGCCGCGAGGCCGTGATGGGCCAGGCATTCCCCGAACATCGGCCGCAGCGCGGCGGTGAAGGACACGACACCGAAGCGCCGGCCAAGCATCGCCGCGGCATGGAAGGCGGCCTCGCTGATGCCGAGCACCGGCACCTCGAGCAATTCCTTCGCTGCATCCAGCCCCGGATCGCCGAAGCAGGCGATCACGGCGGCATCGTAGTCGCCGCGATGGGCCGCCAGCGCGGCGAGCGTCGCCGGCCCCGCAACCAACCAATCCGCACGCGTGACAATCAGCGGCAGGCCGAAGGGGGCGCTGACGGCGGTAATTTCGGTACCCGGCGAAGCCACCGCGCGCGCCGCTGCGCCAATGCGATCAGTTACTGACGGCGTTGTATTCGAGTTGACGACGAGGATCCGCATTGCAGGTTCCGCCTTGTTGCACCGCACACCTACCCCGTTGACCCGGAGTGGTCGTGGATAGTGTCATGCGTTTGCTTAGTTCGGGGCAACGTCCAGGAAACGGCGCCGGTCAACGGTGACAGGCCCGCTCCGCCGAAAGGTGGAGCGGGCCTTGTGTTGACCGGGGGGCGCATCGCCCCGCGCCGTCGCATCAAGGGGGAAATCGATGAAGCCAGCCGCACTCGTCACCGGCGCGCGGCGCGGGATTGGGCGCGCCAGCTGCGTCGCCCTGGCGCAGAAGGGGTTCGACATCGTCGGCGCCGATATCTCCGCCGAAGGTGCGGAGGATACCCGCGCCGCCGTCGAGGCCGCCGGCGGCCGCTTCACCTTCATCCCCGCCGATGTCGGCGACACCGCCGCGCATGGCGCGCTGCTGGACGCCGCCTGGGCTGCCTATGGCGGGCTGGAATGTCTCGCCAATGTCGCCGGCGTGCAGGTGCAGACCCGCCAGGACATGCTGGAGACGACACCCGAATCCTGGGACCGGTTGCTGGATGTGAACACCCGCGGCGTGTTCTTCCTCAGCCAGGGCATGGCGAAGCGAATGATCGCCGAAGGCGCGCCGGTGCGCGGGCATCGCTCGCTGGTGTTCATCTCCTCGATCAATTCGGTGATGGCGTCGTTGAACCGGGCCGAATACTGCGTGTCCAAGGCGGGGGTGACGATGCTGGCGAAACTGTTCGCCATGCGCCTGGCACCCCACGGCATCAACACCTACGACATCCAGCCGGGCGTGATCCGCACCGACATGACGCGCGGCGTCTGGGACAAGTATGGCGCGCAGATCGAGGCCGGGCTGACCCCGATCCGCCGCTGGGGTGAGGCCGAGGATATCGGCGGCGCGGTGGCGACGCTGGCCTCGGGCGCGATCCCGTATTCGACGGGGCATTCCTTCCCGGTCGATGGCGGGATGCTGGTGCCGCGCTTCTGAAGGCGGGCACGGTCCATCTGCATTGAGACGGGCGAGCGGGCAGGGACGTTGCCCGACTCACTTCAGGCCTTTGGCGGGGTGGCCTGGAGGGGCAAGGCCCCTCCAACCTGCAGCCATGAACCAGTGTGCATGGCGCGGTGTCCCTGCCGACATGCGCTACGCTGCGCCTGGCGCACGCCGCAGCGCAACGATGTACAGTTCCGCGAACACCCCCACGGCCACCGCCTGCACGGCCAGCAGCGCGATGCCCCAGCCATTCGGCGCGATGAAGCCGAGCATCGGCAAGGCGGCGCATTCCACCGCCCAGAGCAGGTTGCCGGTCACCAGCAGCCACAGCATGGGGCGCGGCACGGTGCAGCGTGCGGCCAGCCAGGCGATCACCGCCGCATAGGCCAGCAGGAACAGCCCAGCGGCCTGCAACAGCCCCTCGGGCAGGGCTGTGAACGACCCGATCGCCGCAGGTGCTGCGACGAAGGCGAGGCCTATCGCGCCGCTCGCCACCGCATCCGCGGTCAGGGCGAGAAACAGGAAAGGGGTCTGGGGAAGCATCGGCATCGGTCTGTCTCCTTCGGCTCCGATGCCGAGCGTGATCGCCGATGCGGCGCGGCGATGCGATTACCTCGGAGGTCATCGGAACGGCGCATCACGCAGGGATAGGATGCCGAGCATGACGACCATCGGACCCCTGCTGAAGGAATGGCGCCAGCGCCGGCGCCTCAGCCAACTCGACCTGGCACTCGATGCCGAGATCTCCCAGCGCCATCTCTCCTTCGTGGAATCGGGCCGCGCGCGGCCGAGCCGGGAGATGGTGCTGCGCCTCGCCGAGCGCCTGACCGTGCCGCTGCGCGCGCGCAACGCGTTGCTCGTTGCCGCCGGCCACGCACCGGAATACGCCGAACGCGGCATCGACGACCCGGCGTTGGGGCCGGCGATGGAGGCGGTGCGGATGATCCTGTCGGGGCATGAACCCTGGCCCGCCTTGGCCGTCGATCGGCACTGGAACCTGCTGGCGGCGAACGGCATGGCGATGCGGCTCATGGATGGTGTCGATGCGGCGCTGTTCGGCCCACCGGCGAATGTGCTGCGGGTCAGCCTGCATCCCGCCGGCCTCGCGCCGCGCATCGCCAATCTGCGTGCCTGGAAGACGCATGTGATGGACCGGCTGAAGCGCGATGCCGATGCCTCGGCCGATCCGGGGCTGGATGCGCTGCTGGCGGAGATTGCACGCTATCCGGCTGGGCCGGACGCCGCGCCGACCTCGGCGGAACGTGAGCGCGGGCTGATCGCCACGCCGTTGCGGCTTCGCGTGGCGGGCGGAGAACTCGCCTTGATCAGCACCACCACGGTGTTCGGCACGGCGACCGATGTGACACTCGCCGAGATCACGTTGGAATCCTTCTTCCCGGCCGATGGGGAGACCGCGGCAGCGCTGCGCGCCATGGCGGCGGCGTGATCAGTCGAGCCCTTCGTCCGGGATGTTCAGCAGCGCGCCGCAGGCCTTGCAGTGCACGGCATCGGGTTCGTGCCGTTGCAAGCCGCAGGATGTGCAGGTGAAGCGCACCTTGGCCGGACGGAACAGCGCCTGCGCCAGGCGCAGGAACAGCGTGACGCCTGCCAGCATGATGATGACCGACAGCAGCCGCCCCGTCGTGCCCGGCAGTGTGATGTCGCCGAACCCCGTCGTCGTCAGCGCCGTGACGGTGAAATACAGCGCATCGGCATAGTGCGCGATGTGCGGGTTGTGGGCGTGCTGCGTTTCATAGACCAGCGCGGTCATGATGAAGATGAAGACGCCGAGATGCGTCGCCGCGAGGATTGCTTCCTCATTGCGTCGGAAGAAGGCGAAGTCCTCACGCAGCGTGCCCAGCATCCGGTAGGAATGGAGCAGCCTCAGCGTGCGCATCACCCGCAGGAAACCCAGCCCCTCCCCGGCGAGTGGAGCGAGGAAGGAGGCGATGGCGATCATGTCGGCCAGCGAGGCGAGGCGCAGCGCCTCCCGCCACGGTCGGCGGCTGCTGGCCACCCGTGCTGCGAATTCCACTGCCAGCACGATGCCGATCAGGATGTCGATGACGACGATCGCCATGTTGCGCTCGACGAAGGACGTCACGATGACAAAGAGGATCGTCGCGAAGTCGAGCCCCAGCACCGCGTAGCGGAACCGGCGGCATTCCGGCGCGAAGCCATTGTAGAAATGGTGCAGCCGCGCCCGCAGCTGGGTGGCCCGCGAAGGCATTCAGTCCTTCAGCCCCGAGAGCTCCGCCACCAGCGCGCCGAGCGAGGCGCAATCATCCCCGCCGCGCCCCGAATTCACCACCGCTTCCATCATCTGCGCGGCGAGCGCGGTCGATGGCGCGAAGACGCCGTTGTCGCGTACCGCGCCGAGTGCGAGGCGGATGTCCTTGCGCATAAGCTCCGCCCGGAAACCCGGCTTGAAGTTGCGGTCGAGCATGCGCTTGGCGTGGTTCTCCATCACGAAGGACCGCGCGGAGCCGCCCAGCAGCGCCTGGCGCATCAGCGCTGGGTCGAGCCCGGCCTTGCGGCCCATGGTCAGGGCCTCGGCCACCGCCTGCATCGCCGCGACGATGATGAGCTGGTTGCCGGATTTGCAGATCTGCCCCGACCCCGCCGGGCCGAGCAGCGTGATGGTCTTGCCGACCGCGTCGAACACCGCCCGCGCGGCGGAAAACCCGGCATCCGCACCGCCGACCATGCAGGTCAGCGTGCCGTCGATCGCGCCTTGCGGGCCGCCGGAAACCGGGCTGTCGAGCAGGATGACGCCGCGTTCGGCCATGCGTGCGGCAAAGGCGGCGGATGACGCGGCAGCGATGGTCGAGAAGTCGATCACCACGGTGCCCGGGGCCGCGCCATGCACGACGCCGTCATCGCCGAACAGCACGGTTTCGACATCCGGCGTATCGGGCACGCACAGGCAGACGCAGCCCGCGCCATCGGCGGCGTCCTGCGCGGTCGGCGCCCATTCCGCGCCGGCGGCGATCAGCGGTTCGGCCTTGGCCTTGCTGCGGTTGCTGACGGTCACCGGGAAGCCGGCCTTCATGATGTTCGCGGCCATTGCGGCGCCCATCACACCCATGCCGATGAAGGCGATCCGGGCCGGCGGGGTGATCGGGATCATGGGCGTCGGTCCTTCCCAGCGATGATGGGTGAAACCATGGCGTGCCTGCGGCGTTGCGCCAAGGCAGGGCATCGGCCCGCGATCATCGAGAGAGGCAACATCATCATGCGTCACATCGGCACCCGGCTCGGCGCCCTGCTCGGTCTCGGCATTCTGGCCGCGACCCCGGCCTTCGCGCAGACCCAACAGCCGCCGGACCTGACCGGCCATGTCCGCGTCGGCACGCTGCGCTGCGACGTCGCCGCCGGCACCAGCTTCATCTTCGGTTCGACCCGCGAGGTGCAGTGCATCTTCACCGGCCAGGGCGGCAGGACCGAGCGCTACACCGGCGAGATCAGCCGCTACGGCGTCGATGTCGGCTTCACCGGCGCGGCCGTCATGCTGTGGGGCGTGATGGCGAGCACGGGCGACGTCGCCCCGGGTTCGCTGGCCGGCACCTTCGGCGGTGTTTCGGCAGCCGTGACGGCCGGCGTCGGCGGCGCGGCGAACGTGCTGGTGGGCGGTTCCAATCGCGGCATCGCCCTGCAGCCGGTCAGCGTGGAAGGCAATACCGGGCTGAACATCGCGCTCGGCGTGGGCGAGTTGAAGCTAGTCGCGGCGCGCTGACGGGGCGGGCCGAAGGGACCGGAGAGGGCTTTGCTCCCTCCGGACCTCCCCCACCAAAGGCCAGTGGGCCTTTGGAAACCGTCACTTGGCACTGGGCGGATGGGCCTGTCCCGTAGCTGCTATTCGCTCTGGGCACGGGAGCGCTTTCGGGCACTGCTTGCACCGCTGATGCCCCATGCCAGGTAATGGTTTCCAAAGGCCCACTGGCCTTTGGCGGGGTGGCTTGGAGGGGCAGCGCCCCTCCAACCTTCAATCCAAGCGCGTCGGGGAAACTCCCCTCCTCGTGCAGCGAACCGACCCGACCTGCTACCGCGTCGGCGTCGGCGGTTTGGTCGAGTAATCGTAGAATCCGCGCCCCGACTTCCGCCCGAGCCAGCCTGCCTCGACATACTTCGCCAGCAGCGGAGACGGCCGGTACTTCGGATCGCCGATCCCTTCATGCAGCACCTTCATCACGCTCAGCAGCGTGTCGAGACCCACGAAATCGGCCAGCTCCAGCGGCCCCATCGGGTGGTTCGCGCCGAGCTTCATGCCGTCATCGATGGCACGGACGTCGCCGACGCCTTCCATCAGCGCCTGGATCGCCTCGTTCAGCATGGGGCAGAGCACGCGGTTGACCACGAAGCCCGGCCAATCCTGCGCGAGCACCGGCGTCTTGCCGAGCTTCACCGCCAGCGCCTCGACCTCGGCGTAGGTCGCATCATCGGTGGCGAGGCCACGGATGATCTCGACCAGCTTCATCATTGGCACGGGGTTGAAGAAATGCATGCCGATGAAACGGCCCGGACGGTCGGTCGCGGCAGCCAGGCGCGTGATCGGGATCGACGATGTATTCGACGCCAGGATCGCATTCGCCTTCAGCTTCGGCAGCAGCGCGTCGTAGATCTTGCGCTTCAAGCCCTCATTCTCGGTCGCGGCCTCGATGACGATGTCGCAATCGCCGAAGGCGTCGTTGGTGGTGACCGTGGTGATGCGGCCAAGCGCTGCCGTCTTGTCGTCGGCGGTGATGATCGACTTCTTCACCTGCCGGTCCATGTTGCCGGACATGGTGGTGAGCGCCTTGTCGAGCGCGGCCTGCTGCACATCCATCAGCACCACCGGCAGGCCGGCAAGTGCGGCGACATGGGCGATGCCGTTGCCCATCAGACCGGCGCCGATGACACCGACCTTCGCGATTTCAGCCATGGGACCTCCTCAGAACGACAAAGGGGGAGAAGCGAACTTCTCCCCCCGATGGACCGATTGTGCGCCGCGCGGAAAGCCCGGCGGCCGCGACATCACTTGGACAGTTCGGCTTCCAGTTCCGGCACCGCCTTGAACAGATCCGCCACCAGGCCGTAGTCGGCGACCTGGAAGATCGGCGCCTCCTCGTCCTTGTTGATGGCGACGATGACCTTGCTGTCCTTCATCCCCGCCAGGTGCTGGATGGCGCCCGAGATGCCGACGGCGATGTACAGTTCCGGTGCGACGATCTTGCCGGTCTGGCCGACCTGCATGTCGTTCGGCGCATAGCCGGCATCGACCGCGGCGCGCGACGCACCGACGGCGGCACCGAGAATGTCTGCCACCTTCTCGATGATGTGGAAGTTCTCGGAGGAGGCCATGGCACGGCCGCCGGAAATCACGATCCGCGCGGCGGTCAGTTCCGGCCGCTCGGACTTCACGATCTCCGCGCCCAGGAAGGTGGACAGCCCGGGATCGGCGGCGGACGGCGCGGCTTCCACCGAAGCGGCGCCACCCTCGGCCGGCGCGGGGTCGAAGGACGCCGCGCGCACCGTGATGACCTTCTTCGCATCGGCCGACTTCACCGTCGCCATTGCATTGCCCGCATAGATCGGGCGCACGAAGGTATCGGCATCGACCACGCCGGAGATGTCGGACAGGATCTGCACGTCGAGCAACGCGGCGACACGCGGCATCACGTTCTTGCCGGATGCCGACGCCGGCGCGAGCAGGTGCGAATAGCCCGGCGCCATCGACACCAGCAGCGCGGCGAGCGGCTCGGCCAGCACCGGCGCTTCCGCACCGGTCAGCACCTTGGCCACGCCGGCGATCTTCGCGGCGGCGGGTGCGGCTGCGGCCGCACCTTCGCCGACCAGCAGCACATGAACCTCACCGAGCGGCGCGGCGGCCGCGACGGTGCTGCGCGTGGGCTGGGTGATGCCGCCATCCTTGTGGTCGGCGAGAACGAGCACGGCCATGGTCAGATCACCTTCGCTTCGGTGCGCAGCTTCTCGACGAGTTCGGCGACCGAGGCCACCTTCTTGCCCGCCACGCGCTTGGGCGGTTCCTCGACCTTCAGCACCGTCAGGCGCGGCGTGACATCGACGCCGAGATCGGCCGGCTTCACCGTCTCGATCGGCTTCTTGCGCGCCTTCATGATGTTCGGCAGCGACGCGTAGCGCGGCTCGTTCAGCCGCAGGTCCGTCGTCACGATCGCCGGCAGCTTGAGCGAGACGGTCTCAAGCCCGCCATCGACCTCGCGCGTGACCTTCAGGGTCTCGCCGTCCTTCTCGATCTTGGAGGCGAAGGTGCCCTGCGCCCAGCCAAGCAGCGCAGCCAGCATCTGGCCGGTGGCGTTCATGTCGTCGTCGATCGCCTGCTTGCCGAGGATGACCAGCGTCGGGCCTTCCTTGTCGGCGATCGCCTTGAGCAGCTTGGCCACCGCGAGCGGCTCCAGCACGCCATCATGCTCGACCAGGATGCCGCGGTCCGCGCCCATTGCGAGCGCGGTGCGGATCTGTTCCTGCGCGGCGCTCGGGCCGGCGGACACGGCGATGATCTCGGTCGCGACGCCCTTTTCCTTGAGGCGCACGGCTTCTTCCACCGCGATCTCGTCAAAGGGGTTCATGGACATCTTGACGTTGGCGGTCTCGACGCCCGTGCCGTCCGCCTTGACGCGGACCTTCACGTTGTAATCGACCACCCGCTTGACGGGGACGAGGACCTTCATCGTTTGACCGTGTGCCTTCTTGGATTGGAACAGGAAAACCGACCGTGCGGTTGGGCCGGAAACTACGGGGCGAGCACCGCCAGGGCAAGGTTCGGCGACTTACCGCTTCATCATCAGCAGGAGTATGGCGAACAGGACCAGGGTCAGGAACTGCAAACCGATGCGCCATCGCATCAAGCGGTTCGACCTTTGGGAATTGCCCTGCCCGCCGGCCATGCCCAGCACGCCGGCCAGCAACACGCCCAGCGTCGCCAGCATGGACAACCCGACCAGGATCGTGAGGAAGGTGATCATGGTCCCCTACCTAGACCCGTTTCAGGTCTTCGCAACAGTCCTGGCGCCATGGATCAGCGTCGCGCCGACCAGGGCGGTGGCGGCACACAGCCCGAACCCCAGCGCATAGCCGCCCGAGGCCTGCACCAGCGCCGAGAAGGCCGGCGGGCCGACCAGCATGCAGGCGCCGAAGACGAAGCCGGCCGCCGCGGTGGTCGCCCCGACCCGGCCCGGCGGGGCCAGGCGCGCCGTCTCGGCCAGGAACACCCCGTTCCAGCCGATCGCCGTCGCCCCCATGGCCATGCCCGCCAGCGTCACCACCAGCCCCGGCCAGTCCGGGCCCGACAGCAGAAGGGCGAGGCCCGAGGCGGCGGTGGCCAGCCCCAGCCCGGTCAGCACGGGCCGCGCCCCGGCCCGGTCGGCCAGCAGCCCCCAGCCGATGCGCCCGACCACCCCGGCCCCCTGGGCCAGGGCCAGGCGGAACCCGGCCTCGGTGAGCGGCACGCCCAGCGCCTCGACCTGGAACACCACGAAAAAGGAGGAAAAGCAGAATTGCGACACGCCGTAGAGCGCCGACATCAGCGTGACCCGGCGCAGCACCGGCACCTCCCGCAGGATGGCCAGGCTGCTCAAGGCGGTGGCCCAGGCGGTGCGAAGGTTGCCCAGCCGGGCGGACCGGTCGCGTTCGGCATCGAGCGGCCGGCGCAGCGGCTGCAATGCCACCGCCATGGATATCAGCAGCACCGCCACGGCCAGGATGCCGGCCCGCCAGCCGAAGGCGGCGGCGATCAGCGGCGTGACGGCGGCGATCAGCATGGACCCGGCGGGCACCCCGCATTGCTTCAGGCTGAAGATCAGCGAGCGCCGGTTGGCCGGCGCCTTCTGGGCCAGTAGGTGGCTCCCTGCCGGGGTCACCGGCCCGTGCCCCATGCCGCAGGCCAGCGCCGAGACCGCCAGCGCCGCCGGATGCGCCAGGATCGAGATCGACAGCGCCGCACCGCAGACCACGAGCCCGGCCTGGAGCACCCGAATGCCGCCGAAACGATGGATGAAGGCCCCGGTCAGCGGCCCGGACACCAGCGCCCCGCCATAGACCAGCGCGGTATGGACGCCGGCCAGTGCCGCAGGAATGCCCGCTTCCGCGGCTATCGCGGGCGCCAGGACGGGAACGGCGAGGAACACGCCCATGCCCGCGAGGTGCACGCCGAGCAAGGCGAGCATCACGGTCCAGACGGAAGGGGAATGTATCATGCTGCGCTGCAATGCTGGACCGGGGGCGGCGGCTTCGCAACCGGGCATGGCGGGTTTCGCATCGCACCGCGCCTGGGTGCGGCCAAGGTGCGATGACTTGACCGCGGGCGCCGGTATGGGGTCCCTGCCGGCATGAACGGCCTCCGGCGACATCTTCTCGCGATCCTGTGTGTCCTTGTCGTGCTGCCCGCCGGTTGGCCGGCGGCCCAGACCGTGCCGGTCGAGGAACCCGACCCGCTTCCGGCCGCCGAGGCCCCGGCCGCCCCGCGCACCCCGCGCGCGCCGCAGCGCCAGCCGACCCCGCCGCGCAACGCCGCCGCCGCGCCGGCCGCGCCCGCCCCGGTCGTGCACGCCCCGGCCGCAGCCGCCGCGCCGACCGGCAGCGAGGCCGAGCGGCTGCTCCGCCTGCTCCAGGACGATGCGCGGCGTGCCGAGCTGATCCGCACCCTGCAGGGACTGTCCGCCGCCGCCGGCGCGGCCGTCCCCGCAGCGACCGCGACGCCGCCCGCCTCCACCGCGCCCCCGACCGCCGCCGAGGCACCGCCGCCCGCCGCCCCGGCCGCCGAGGCGCTGCTCGCCCCCAATACCCTGGGCGCGCAGCTGCTGCAGGGGGCGTCGCAGCGGCTGACCGCGCTGTCGGAACAGCTGGTGGGGACGGTGCAGGCGATCGCCGACCTGCCATCCCTGTTCGCCTGGCTGTCCTCCATGGCGCGCGACCCGGTGACGCAGTTCCGGGTCATCGACGCCGCCTGGAAGCTGGTGCTGGTGCTCGGCCTCGGCCTGTTCGCGGAATGGGCAACCGCGCGTGCCCTGGCGCGGTCGCGCGACGCGCTCGATTCGCGCGCCCCGGCCGAGGGCGAGGCCTACTCCCGCCTGCGCCGCGTGCCGCTGGTGGTGGGCCGGCTCGGGCTCGACCTGCTGCCGATCGGCGCCTTCGCGATCGTCTCCTACGGGTTGATCGGCGCGGTGCAGCCACTGCCCACGACCGAACTCGTGATGCTGACGGTCAACAACGCCTACATGGCGTCGCGCGCCGTGATGGTGGCGTCGCGCATGCTGCTCTCCCCCGCCTCGCCGATGCTGCGGCTGCTGCCGGTGGCGGATGAGACCGCGGCCTACATCACTATCTGGCTGCGCCGCATCACCGTGGTGATGGTGGTCGGCTACGCGGTCGCCGAGGCCGGGTTGCAGTTCGGCCTGCCCTGGACCGCCTACGATTCGATCCTGCGGATGTGCATGCTGCTGGTGACGCTGTTCCTGGTCATCGTCATCCTGCAGAACCGCTCGGCCGTTTCGGATGTGCTGCGCGCGCCGGACCTGCCAGACGGCGTGGAGCCGGAGCCGACGCGCCGCATGCTGCGCGTGATGCGCGACCGCGCGGCGGAGATCTGGCACTTCATCGCCATCGCCTGGCTAGTCGCCGCCTGGGGCGTCTGGGCGCTCGAGGTGCAGGGCGGCTTCTGGCGGCTGATCCGCGTATCCTTGTTCACCTTGCTGGTGCTGGGCGGCGCGCGGCTGGTGGACCTGGCGATGCGTCGCGCCATCCAGCGCGCCTTCCGCATCACGCCTGATCTCGCCAGGCGCTACCAGGGGCTGGAAGCGCGGGCGAACCGCTATCTGCCGGTGCTCAAGGGCGTCTTCTCCTTTTTCATCGGTGGCATCGCGTTGCTCCTGCTGCTCGAGGTCTGGGGTCTCGAGGCGTTCTCCTGGTTCGGCCAGGGCAAGCTCGGCAGCCGGCTGGTCGGCTCGCTCGCCTCGATGGGCTTCACCATCCTGGTCGCCATGGCGGCGTGGGAGGCCGCGAACGCCGCGATCGAGCGTCACCTGACGCAGCTGTCGCGCGATGCCAAGGCGGCCCGCAGCGCGCGGGTGCGCACGTTGCTGCCGATGCTGCGCACGGCGCTGATGATCACCATCCTGGTCGTCGTCGCCTTCATCTTCCTCACCGAGATCGGCGTGAACGTCGCGCCGCTGATCGCCGGTGCCGGTGTCGTCGGCATCGCCATTGGCTTCGGGTCGCAGACGCTGGTGCGCGATGTCATCACCGGTGTCTTCCTGCTGTTCGAGGATGCGGTGGCGGTCGGCGACGTGGTGCAGGTCGGCGGTCTGTCCGGCGTCGTCGAGCAACTGTCGATCCGGTCGATTAAGCTGCGCGCTCAGGATGGCAGCCTGCACATCATCCCGTTCAGCGCCGTGACGACCGTGACCAACATGACGCGCGACTTCGCCTTCGCCGTGCTCGACGTGTCGATCGGCTATGGCGAGGACACGGACCGCATCGCCGAGGTGCTGCGCGGCGTCGCCGCCGAGATCCGGGAGGATGTGAAGTGGCGCCCGGTGATCCGCGACGACCTCGACATCCTCGGCGTCGAACGGCTGGGCGATGCCGCCGTGGTGATGCGCATCCGGCTCAAGACCGACCCGTCCCAGCGCTGGGCGGTGGCGCGCGAGCTGAACCGGCGCATCAAGCGGCGCTTCGACGAGCTGGGCATCGTGATCCCGAACCCGCAGCAGCAGCGGCTGGTGCTGGAACGGGCGGATGAACCACGCGCGGTGGCGGAGTGAGATTCGGAGAGGGGCAACGCCCCATATTCAGAAAGTTGGAGGGGCGCTGCCCCTCCAAACCACCCCGCCAGGAGCCAACGGGCTCCTGGACCGCGGGAATTGGGCGCTGCGCACAGCGGACAGCGCGACGATGAATCGGTGCCATGAATAGCACCATGGCCCTCGCATCGAGCTGCGGCACTCAGCGCCAAAACTGAGGTTTCCAAAGGCCTTAAGCCTTTGGTGGGGTGAGGTCCGGAGAGGGACAAAGCCCCTCTCCGAGGTGCCACGCCGCCTCAACGTCGCGCCACCCTATCCGCGCCGATGGGACGGCGTCGCTCTCCGCCGCGTCACCCGCCGCGCAGCCGCGCAACCTCCACCTCCAGCGCGGCGATGCGTTCATCGCGGTCGGTGATCGCGCGCAGCACCTCCTCCGCCTCGAAGCGCTGGGGGATGTGCTGGTGGCAATTCGCGTCCCAGGCGGCCACACGGATGACGATGGCCTGTTCGGCGCGCCCTTCGCTGCCCTCGGGCGTCAGCATCTGCAGCAGGGCGGGGTCGTCGGCCACCACCCGCGCCGTGCCCCAGATCTTCACCCGCCGCCGCTGCGCGTAGTCCATCAGGAACAGCTGCACGCGCGGGTTCTCCGACAGGTTGCCGAGGCTGACGTACTGCCGGTTTCCCGCCAGATCCGCGAAGGCGAGGGTCTCCGCATCCAGCACCTTCAGGAAGCCCGGCGGCCCGCCGCGATGCTGGATATAGGGTTGGCCGTCAGCGCTGGCCGTCGCCAGGTAGAAGCTGCGCTGGGCTGCGATGAAGCCGGCGATGTCGGGGGTGAGCTCGGACTTCCACCCGCCGCGGCGCTCCATGCGGGCATAGCCCTCACGCGATCCGCGCGCGGTCTGGATGGCCTTCACGGCCGGGGAGAAGGCGACGTCACTGGAAGGGGCGTTGTCCATGATCGGTCTCCGGGACGGCGTCGATGCGCCGTCCAAGCCTGTGCAGTGTCGCGCCAGGTCGACGGACCTGGCGATAGGGAAGGCGCCCGGCTGGCCCCGGCGGCGGGCCGGGCGCCAGCCGCCGCCGGTCACGCGGCGCGCGCGACGGTCGGGAAGTCCACCTCGGTGCCGGCCACCTCGTTGACGTAGTTGGTCAGCGTGTTGAGCGCGACATGGACGGTGATCTCGAGGATCTCCGCATCGGTCCAGCCGGCGGCGCGCACGGCGGCCAGCGCATCGTCGCCGACATGGCCGCGCGCCTCGGTCACCGCCACGGCGAAGCGAACGGCGGCAGCCGCCTTGGCGTCGTTGGAACCGCCGGCGCGGTTGGCCGCGATTTCGGAGGCGTCGAGCTTGGCCAGGTTGGTGCCGATGAAGGTGTGCGCGGCCAGGCAATAGCCGCAGCCATTCACCTCGGCCACGGCCAGCGCGATGCGCTCACGCGTGCGGGCATCGAGCGCGCCCTTCGCCAGCGCGCCGTTGAGGCCGAGATAGCCGCCCAGCGCGGCGGGGCTGTTGGCCAGCACGCGGAACAGGTTCGGCACCGAGCCGAGCTGCGCCTTCACGCCGTTCAGCAGCGGGCGGGCGGCTTCCGGGGCGGCTTCGACGGTGGCGGGGGTGGGGATGCGGGACATGGGGTGGTCTCCGGTTGCGGGGGCGGGTGATCCGTCCCTGTGGCCGAAAGATGCATCGCGGCATCTTTTGGGATAATCAGGCATCGCAGCACTGGATCACTGCAAGGATTGCAATAATGACCGATCGCTTCGACGCCATGGCCGCCTTCGTCGCCGTGGCCGATGCCGAAGGGTTCGCGCCTGCCGCCCGGCGGCTGGGCCTGTCGCCTTCGGCCGTTACCCGCCTGGTGGCGGGGCTTGAGGACCGGCTCGGCCTGCGCCTGCTGCAACGGACCACGCGGCGCGTGGCGCTGACCGATGCGGGCGGGCGCTTCCTGCTGCGCGCCCGGCGCATCCTTTCCGACCTGCGGGAGGCCGAGGACAGCGCGGCGGCCGAACGCGCCGCGCCCGCCGGCCATCTGGTGGTGGCCGCGCCAGTGATGTTCGGCCGCCTGCATGTCGGGCCGCTGGTCTGCGAATTCCTCTCCCGGCACCTGGAGGTGACCGGGGAACTCACCTTGTCCGACCGCTACATCGACCTGTTGGAGGACGGCATCGACGTCGCGCTGCGCATCGGCACGCTACAGGACAGCACGCTGGTGGCGCGGCGCGTGGGGGAGACGCGGCGCGTCTGGGTGGCGGCACCGGACTACCTGGCCAAGGCCGGCATGCCGAGCGGGCCGGACGATCTCGCACGTCATCGCATCATCCATTGCACCGCTCTGGGCGTCGAACGCGCCTGGCGATTCCATCGCGGGGAGGCGGTGGAGACGGTGGCGATCACTCCGCGCTACGTCACCAACAGCGTCGATGCCGCGCTGTGGCATGCCGCCCAGGGTGGTGGCGTGGCGACCGCGCTGTCCTACCAGGTGCAGGACGCGGTGCGCGCTGGGCGGCTGGTGCCGGTCCTGGAAGCCTTCGAGCCGCCGCCGCTGCCGATCCAGTTCGTCTATCCGTCGGCGCGGCTGCTGTCGGCCAAGGTGCGCGCGCTGGTGGAACTGGCGCGCAGCACGCGGGATTGGCGGTTCACGGCGCTGGACGGCGTGACGCGGCGCGGGACCTGATGACCCCGGCCGGCCACGTCGTGGCAGCGCGGGACGCGGTCACCCGGCCCGCCGCGTTACGGTCGCGCCGCATCCCAGCCGCAGGCGCCGAACGCAGCAGCCATGGCCTGTGGCACCGGCGCGACCGCCGCGACGGGTGGGTCGAGCGGCAGGGCGATCGCCCGTGCCAGCAGGTGAAGCCCGCCCGGCGCCGCCTGCCCATAGAAGGGGTCGCCCAGGATCGGCCAGCCCTGTGCCGCGCAATGCACGCGCAGCTGGTGGGTGCGTCCCGTCTCCGGCCGCAATTCGACCCAGGCCATGCCGGCGGCGCGACCCAGCACGCGCCACCGCGTGACGGCGGGCTGCCCGCCGGGATGCACCTCCATCCGCCAGCCCCGCGCCGCGCTGCTCACCTTGCGCAGAGGCGCGTCGATCATCCCTTCATCCGCGTCCGGCACGCCGCGCAGCACGGCCCAATAGGTTTTGTCGGCCTGGCCTGCTGCGAAGATGCGCCCCAGGGCCGCCAGCGCCGGCTTGGTCCGCCCCAGCACCAGGCAGCCCGCCGTATCGGTGTCCAGCCGATGCGCCGGCTGCGGCAGGTGCCGCTTGCCCATCTGCAGGGCCGGCAGCCAATCCTCGATCGACGCGCCGCCGCGCGGGCCGCGATGCACGGCCAGCCCCGCCGGCTTGTCGAGCACCAGCACATCGTCGCGCAGCAGCAGGATGCGCGCGGCGATCGCCGGCGGCGGTGCTTGGCGCGGGGCGGCCGGGCGTGGGAGCCTGCCGCGCATCATGTCTGCATCACCTGCCACCGCCCCTCTCGTCATCTGCCTCGGCAACGTCGTGGCGGACCACACCTTCCGGGTCGAGGACATACCCCAGCCGCCGGCGAAGATCGCGGCGCGGTCCTACAGCATCGGCCCCGGCGGCATGGCCGCCAATGCAGCGATCGCGGCGGCCCGCCTGGGCGGCCGCGCCGCCTTCTGGGGCCGGGTGGGCGATGACCTGAACGGCGAACCCCTGGCCGCCGCGCTCGCCGCCGAGGGCGTGGACGTGGCCGGCCTGCGACGCTTGCCGGGCGGGCGCACGCCGGTCGGCGCCGTGCTGGTGGACCCGAGGGGGGAGCGGACCATCATCTCCTTCCGCGGCGCGGGGCTTGGCACCGACCCGTCCTGGCTGCCGCTCGACCGGCTACGGGAGGCCGGGGCGCTCTGCTGCGACCCGCGCTGGCAGGAAGGGGTGGCCACCGCCGCCGCCGCCGCGCGCGCGGCGGGCGTGCCGGTTGTGCTGGACGGGGAGCGCAGCGAGACGCGCATCCTGATCGACCTGGTGCCGCGCGTGGATCACGCGATCTTCTCCGTCACCGGCCTGGCCAATTTCGCGCCGGGCTGTTCGCCGGAGGAAGGATTGCGCCGGGCGCTGGCCTGCGGCCCGTTGAAGGTCGCGGCGGTGACGCAGGGGGAAAAGGGCGTGGTCTGGATGGTGCCCGGCGCGGCAAGGGCCGAGCGCACGCCGGCCTTTGCCGTGGAGGCGACCAATACCACGGGCGCGGGGGACGTCTTCCACGGCGCCTATGCGCTGGCCATGGCCGAGGGGATGCCGGTAGCGGCGGCGATGCGCTTCGCCTCGGCGGCCGGGGCACTGCGGGCGCGCGACGGCGCGACGCCGGATCGGCGCATGGTGGATGCCTTGGTGGCGTAACGGGCAAGGGGCGGGATGACAGGCGTCGCGACGGCGCTGTCCTGCCAGGCCACGCCGCCATGGGTTTCCCCTGGGCATTGTCCTGCAGCGGACCGGTTGTCCCACAGTGGCGGGCAGGCGGCTGGACCGCCGTCGCCTTGACGTCTTGTGACCCGGTTTGGCCGTCGTCGTGCGGCGTCGATATGCCCGCCAGCCAACATCACGCGGGCCGCCCCGGCGACCGCGTCCGGATCACCCCGGACGGCGGTGCGACACGGCGCATCCTGACCGGGCTCGGGTTGTTGGCGCGCAAGGAGGCCGGCGAAAGGCGAAGTGCCCTTCGCCCATGGTGACCGGCCGATCTAATCGGTCGGTGACAGCGTCTTGATCAGGTCGAAGACGCGCTTGCGCACCGAGGCATCGGTGATGCGGTAATAGGCGCGCACCAGTTCCAACGTCTCGCGACGGTGCAGGGTATCGTCCTCGAAGCCTTCCTGGCCCTCGGCGAAGCCGAAGGCGGCGCCGCGCGAACGGGTGGCGGCATTGCCGCCGAGTTCGGGCGACATGTCGTCGAAGAAGAAGCCGATCGGCACGTCCAGCACGCGCGCCAGGTCGAACAGCCGGCTGGCGCCGATGCGGTTTACGCCGCGCTCATACTTCTGGATCTGCTGGAAGGTCAGGCCGAGCGCCTCGCCGAGCTTTTCCTGGCTCATTCCAAGGAGTGTGCGGCGCAACCGCACACGCGTGCCGACATGGACGTCGATCGGGCTCGCGCGATGCTCGCGTTCTACCCGTTCTACCGTCTCATTGTTCGACATCCGCACCTCCGCCGCTGCGCCAGCCATTCGATATCTCCCGCCGCGATTGCGACGATTGCAGCCTCGCCCCGTCGCAGCAGTAGGCCGGCATTCACTTTTCGTCAACTCTTTTTCTTATTCTCAATAATTGAGACGAAAAAAACGGCCGCAACCCATGCGATGTGAACGCATGGCTGACCTATGTCCGGCCTTTCCACCACCCCGACGCGAACATGCCGGCCGCGAGAATCGCCGGAATCAGCAAACCGAAACGCGCAAAGGGCGTCGGTTCCCGTGGCGCGGGCAATGGCGCCAACAACACCCCCGTCTCCCCCAACCCGGTGCGGGCGACCTCCCGGCCTCGCGCATCGAACACGGCGGACACGCCTGTCTGCGCCGCCCGCGCGAGTGGCAGCCCTTCCTCCACAGTCCGCAGCCGCGCAGCGGCCAAGTGCTGCCAAGGCCCGGCCGAAATCCCGAACCAGGCGTCGTTGGTCACATTGACCAGCCAGTCCGGTCGGTCAGCAGGCACAACCTGTGCGGGAAAAATGACCTCGTAACATATTAACGAGCCGAAAGGCGGCACCCGATCTACGCGTATCGGTTGCAGAGACTCGCCCGGTGTGAAATCCATACCCCCCTGAACCAGCCGGATCGGTAACAATCCCGATAGCGGCATGTACTCCCCGAACGGCACAAGATGGTTCTTGTCGGCCACGCCGCGCACCTGCCCGGCCGGGTCGACCACGACCAGGCTGTTGAAGACCCGCCGCAACCGCCGGTCGGGACCATATTCGGCCCGCACCGTCCCGGTCAGCAGGATGGCACGCTGCGGCAGAGCGCCCGCTATGACCTGGCGCACATCGGGATCATCGGCGACCAGGAAAGGCACCGCGGTCTCCGGCCAGATCACCACCAGCGTCTGGTCCTCGGGCAAGTCGCGCAGGGCTGCCAGCGCTGCCTCGCGCGTGCCTTCGACGTAGCGGCGCAGGATCGGCACCCGCTGGTCCTCCCGCCACTTTACCTCCTGCGCGACATTGCCCTGGACGATCAGCAGGCCAACCGGGCGCGGCGGCGGTTCCGCCGGCCACAGCCGCACGGCACCGAACAGGGCAAAGCCGGCCAGCCCCGCCACGCCCCCCAGCATCGCCCGCCGTCCCAGCAAGGGCGTCGCCGCGATCAACACCGTCGCAAGCGACAGCCCGTGCACGCCCACCCAGGCCGCCGCCTGTACCGGCAGCGCGCCGAAGGCCCAGACGGTACCCAGCAGGTTCCAGGGGAAACCGGTGAAGGCCCAGCCGCGCAGCAGTTCGAACAGCACCCAGGCGCCGGCAAACACCAGGACCCGTGGCCAGCCGGGCCGTGTGCGCCAGGCGAGCACCGCTGGCACGGCGATGAACACCGCCAAAGGCAAGGCCAGCGCCGGCACCGCAATCGGCACCAGCCACCAGAATTGCGCGACATCCGTCAGGATCGCGTGGGTGATCCAGTACAGCCCCGCGGCGAAGAAACCCCAACCCCAGGCGAAGCCGACCCAGAAGGCGCGCTTCCCGTTTTCCGCCGCGCCCAGCAGGGCGAGCAGGCCGGGGATCGCCACCAGCAACGCCGGCACCGCATGGATCGGCGGCAGGGCGAGTGCCGCCAAGGCCCCCAGCCCCACCGCAGTGACCCACAACCGCCAGCCCCGCCGCGACGCGAGATGACCCAGGAAACGATCCCACATGCGCAAGCGGTCCTAGAGCGTGATGTCCGCAGGTGCGAATGCACCGGAGGTCTGAATCACGCGTTCAAACAATAGGTTGGAGCGTGATGGGTGAACGAATGTGCACCAATCATGCTCTGGTCGGGGAGGGGTGGCGACGAAGCGGAGTGCGCGTTGCCCCGGCGAAAGGGACGCTGCCTCGGACGCGCGAGGATTGGAGGGGCGCTGCCCCTCCAAGCCACCCCGCCAGGGACCAGCGGGTCCCTGGACCGCGGGATTTCGGGCGATGGGCTCGGGCCGTGGCGCGCGGCACCGGTCGGGGGTGTCCAGAGGCCCTTGGGCCTTTGGTGGGGTGAGGTCCGGAGAGGGGCAAAGTCCCTCTCTGGCCCGTCCCGTTCGGGCAGCACCCCGCCGCGGCCAAACCGTCCCGTCATTCGGCCGCCCACGACCTACTCGGCAGCCGCGCGCTGCTGGGGTTCGGTGCCCGGCCGGCGCACGCGCAGGCGCCGGATGCGCCGCGGGTCGGCGTCGAGGATGCGGAATTCCAGCCCCGAGGGGTGCGAGATCAGTTCCCCCTTGGCTGGCACGCGCCCCGCCAGGGTGAGAACCAGCCCGCCCACCGTATCGATGTCGGCGGCGCGTTCCTCATCGGTCAGCACCTGGCCGAGCTTCGCCTCGAAGGTCTCGACCGGGGTGCGGGCATCGAGTTCGATCGTCCCATCCGGCCGTTCCGTCATGTGCGGGGCGGCGTCCTCGTCATGCTCGTCGGAGATGTCGCCGACGATGGTCTCGACGAGATCCTCGATGGTGATGAGGCCGTCGATGCCGCCGTATTCGTCGACCACCAGTGCCATGTGGATGCGCGACTGGCGCATCTGCAGCAGCAGGTCCAGCACCGGGATCGAGGGGACGACGAACAGCGGCTTGCGCATGATCGCCTTTATGTCGAACGGCGCGTCCTTGCCGACGGCGGCGAAGACATCCTTGATGTGGATCATGCCGGCGATGTCGTCGAGGCTCTCGCGGTAGATCGGATAGCGGCTGTGGCCATCCTTCTGGATCATCGCGATCGCCTGCTCGAGCGTCAGATCCTCGGGCATCGCCATGATGTCGGCGCGCGGCACCATCACGTCATAGGCGGTGGTGCCCTGCAGGCGCAGCACGTTGGACAGCAGCGCGCGTTCGTGGGTGTCGAGGTCGCTTTCGTCCGGTTCGTCGGCGGCGTGCTTCTCCTCGCCGCGTTCGATCAGTTCGCCGACGCGGTCGCGGACGGATTCCGCCTCCTTGCGGCGGAGCAGGCCCTGCAGCTTCCAGAACAGCCCCGGCTTGTTGGAGAGGTCGCTCACGTTCTTTGACCCTCAGACGCCGGGCGCCGCGCATCCGCGCGGCTTGGCTTCGCGCCATGTGCTGTTGCGCTGGCGGCGGCTGGTGGTCTGGGCGCGGTCGCGCTGTGCGCTCGCGGATCGTGCAAGGCACGATCCGAAGCGGGTGCGTTCGGGGGCATCACGTGATGCCTCGCCACGGGTTGGGCAGGCCGAGGCGGCGCATCACGCGCGCTTCGGCGCGTTCCATGCGGCGGGCCTCGCCGGCTTCCAGGTGGTCGTGGCCGGCCAGGTGCAGCGCGCCATGGGCGACCAGATGGGCCAGGTGTGCACTGGTTTTGCGCCCGGCCTCGCGCGCTTCACGCCGCACCACGCCGAGCGCGAGCGCGACATCACCCAACTGACCGGGCATGCAAGCGGGAAACGACAGCACATTGGTCGGCTTGACCTTGGCGCGATGGAGGCTGTTCAGGCGCTTGACCGCGGTATCGTCGGTCAGCAGCACCGTGACGGCGCCGCTCGCCCCCGCTTCGCGCAGGGCAACCTCCGCAGCGCGGCGCGCAAGCGCTTCCGGCCGCTTGACGGCGGCGCGCCAGCCTGGCGCCGCCAGGACCACGGAGATGTCGAGCATCTCCGATGATCCGTTCCGAAGCCCAGCCTGATCGCCCGAATTGCGACCGCGGCCGGGACGGCTACTTCCCGGTTCCATACCTCTCCTTCTTCGCCCGGGACTGCTCGTCCATCCGCCCATAGGCGGCGACGATCCGGGCCACCAGCGGATGCCTTACCACATCCCGCTCGGCAAATCTCGCCACGCCGATGCCCTCGACGCCTTCAAGAATCCGCAAGGCCTCGGCAAGGCCCGAGGGCTGGCCGTTCGGCAGGTCCACCTGGGTCGGGTCGCCGGTGATGACCATGCGCGATCCCTCACCCATCCGGGTGAGGAACATCTTGATCTGCGCCGGCGTGGTGTTCTGCGCTTCATCGAGGATGCAGTAGGCATGCGCCAGCGTGCGGCCGCGCATAAAGGCGAGCGGCGCGATCTCGATCTCCCCGGCGGCGATGCGCCGCGCCACCTGCTCGCCGGGCAGCATGTCGTGCAGCGCGTCGTAGAGAGGGCGGAGATAGGGATCGACCTTCTCCTTCATGTCGCCGGGCAGGAAGCCGAGACGCTCGCCGGCCTCGACTGCGGGACGCGACAGCACGATGCGGTCGACCTGGCCGGATTGCAGCAAGGCCACGCCCTGCGCCACCGCCAGATAGGTCTTGCCGGTGCCCGCGGGCCCGACGCCGAACACCATTTCGCGCTTGGCCAGCATCTCGATATAGGCGGCCTGGGCGGGGGAACGCGGGGCGATCGCGCCCTTGCGGGTGCGGATCGCCGGCAGGTCGCGCAACGGCAGGCGGGGCTCACCGTCAGCGCTGCCCTCGGCCAGCCTCAGCGCCGCCTCCACTTCGCCAGTTCCCACATGCTGCCCCTGCTCCAATCGTTTCCACAGCGCGAGTAGCGCCGCCTCCGCCATTTCCGTCCTGTCCGACCCGCCGGAGATGGCGATGCGGTTGCCGCGGGAGGCGACGCGGACGCCGAGCACCTGCTCGATCCGCGCCAGGTGCCGGTCATGCTCCCCATGCAGGAGCGGCAGCAGGACGTTGTCGTCGAATTGCAGCGTGACGGAGCGTTGCTCGATCGGGCTGCGGGGGTCCGTGGCGCGGAGGGCGAGGCTGGGTGATGCGGTCAAGCGGCTGGTCTCTCCCTGGGTTCGGCATGGTGGGACGCGGGAAGCGCCCCGGTGAGGGAATTGGGGTGCCCGGCGAGGATTCGCACCGGCACGACTTGCCCGGCGAGGCTCGCAGGCCCGTCGAAATGCACCGGATTGAGCCACGGCGTGCGGCCGGCCATCTGGCCGGGATGGCGGCCGGGGCCGGTGACCAGCACCTCGGCGAGCAGGCCGGCGCGGGAGCGGTTGAACTCGGCTTGCTGATTGCGCAGCAGGGCCTGGATTTCGGCCAGCCGCGCGTCCTTCACATCCTCGGCCACCTGCCCGGCCATGGTCGAGGCCGGCGTGCCGGGGCGCGCCGAATACTTGAAGGAGAAGGCCTGGGCGAAGCCGGTATCGCGGATCAGCGCAAGGGTAGCGGCGTGGTCGGCATCGGTTTCCCCGGGATGGCCGGCGATGATGTCGGTGGACAGCGCGAGGTCCGGCCGTGCGGCGCGAAGGCGATCCACCAGCCGGCGGTAGTCATCCGCCGTATGGCCGCGATTCATCATCTTCAGGATGCGGTCCGACCCCGACTGCACCGGCAGATGCAGGAACGGCATGATCGCCGGCGTGTCGCCATGCGCGGCGATCAGGTCGTCATCCATGTCGCGCGGATGCGACGTGGTGTAGCGCAGGCGGGCGAGGCCCTCGATCCCGGCCAGTGCGCGCAACAGGCGCCCGAGCGTCCAGGCGCGGCCATCCGGACCTTCGCCATGCCAGGCATTCACGTTCTGGCCGAGCAGCGTGATCTCCCGAGCGCCCAGCGACACCAGACGCTTGGCCTCGGCGATCACCGCTTCGGCGGGGCGGGAATATTCCGACCCGCGCGTGTAGGGCACGACGCAGAAGGAACAGAATTTGTCGCAGCCTTCCTGCACGGTCAGGAATGCGGTGGCGCCCTGCGGAGCGGTCGTTTCCGGCAGGTGGTCGAACTTGTCCTCGGGCGGGAATTCCGTCTCGATCACGGCGCCGGCGGCGCGCGAGGCACGGGCGACCATCTCCGGCAGGCGATGGTAGGATTGCGGACCGAGCACGATGTCCACCCAAGGGGCGCGGGTGGTGATCTCCTTGCCCTCGGCCTGGGCGACGCAGCCGGCCACCGCGATGACCATGTCGCCGCCGCGGGCCTGCTTGGCGTCGCGCAGCCGGCCGAGGTCGGAGAACACCTTCTCCGTCGCCTTTTCCCGGATGTGGCAGGTGTTGAGGATGACCATGTCGGCCTCCTCCGCCACCTCGGTCGGCGCGTAGCCAAGCGGCGCCAGCACATCCGCCATGCGGGCGCTGTCATAGACGTTCATCTGGCAGCCCCAGGTGCGGATCAGAAGGCGCTTCCGTGGGGTGGTGCTGTCGGTCATTCAGGTCAGGCTCCGCCGGCCTCGCCGCGCGGGTCGCGGCGAAGGCTGGCGGGGGAGATGCGCACCACGGCGGCGCGGGTCAAGCGACCAGGAGCCCGAAGCGGATCGTCATGCCATCCAGCCTGAACGGCCGTTGCGCGTCGGGTCAAGGATTCCCGCGTGACGATTGGAGTGGTGGGATGGCCGGTACGTCCCCGAGCCACCGATGCGCGCTGACCGATGGCCGAACCTCGCCTTGCGGTGGCGCTGGCACCGTGCCGGCCGGGGGGGACGGGCTGCCATCACGCGATCAGCGCCGGGGCCGGCTGTGCGTAGGCCGCGATGTCATCGATCATCGACCGGATCAGGTCGTCGTCGCAACGTACCCAGAATATGGCCGGGTTGTTCCCCGACCAGATCGCGTGAGTGTGGAACACATATTCAAGAATGCCATCGTCTGGAATTTTGATTTCCAACCGATTTTCGTCGTTCTTTGGAATGATATTCTGATAGAATATTGCAACGATTGCCGATGCGGTATCGGATTGATAGAATTCACGAAATTCCCTGATCTTGCACCGCAGTCTGGAAATATCCGAATTGTCGGATATGCGATGGTGATACAGGAATACGATGTTGTCCCTGCCGCGAGCGGCCAGCAATCTTTGTATGCGTCGCTCAATTGCCTCGCGGTGCGGTTTGCGGCTCAGTGGGTCATGGTGCGTGAATTCGAATCCATTCGATACTGTTTCTTCGAAAATATCGTCATAATGTACGATGGTTTTGGATCGAACAACCTTCGCATTCAGATAATTCATGTGCATCAGATTCGGGGCGTCGAGCAGTCCGGCGTTATCGCGTTTCTCGAGTTCAATCGCATGGTCTATATTGGACCGCCCGGAAATATAGGGAGAGGAAAACGCCTTCTTCCCATGCCGTGACAGTATATCGTCAGGCAGGCAGTTTTCTCCGAGTGACAACCACAGAGGCGATATGATGTTCGGCGCGTCCGCCCCGGGCATGGCTCGATTCGTCTCCCGGCAAAAGGCAGCCGCGAAGCAGTTCGCAACAATTTCGCATCCAAACCATAGGCAAGCCATCGGCAGGCGATCAAGAGTGGCGCCGAACATGGCTCATGCGCGGTGGGCTGTCCTGGTCGACGGCGCGGCCATGGGCCGATCTCAGCGCCGGGCGTGGCCCGCGGGCAGGCCGCCATGGCCAATCCGCCGGCCGGCGGCGCTACCCCTGGGTCCGCAGTTTCATCGGGGCCGCCGGGCGGTTCTGCCGCAGCAGCGCGGCGCCGTCCGCCACCACCTCGCTGGCCGCCGCCGTCAGGGCCTTGCGGTCGGTATAGGCGGCCGGGTCGGCCGGATCATGCAGCAGCACCGTCGCGCGGGCGCCGGACCGGCGCGCGATGCGCCAGAAATGCGTCGCAAGGTCCATGTCCCCGTACCAGGCGAAATAGGGCCGGTCGCGCCGGCAGGCCGGCAGCCCGCCAAGCCGATCATAGACCAGCGACACCGGCTGGACCTGCTTCGCGTCCTGCGCCACCGACAGGAAGGAGGAGCGGAACGGCAGTACCCGCGTGCCGTCGTTGGACGTCCCTTCGGGGAACAGGATGACGCTGTCCCCCGCGGCCAGGCGCTGCTGGATCTCGCGCGCTTCCTTGCCCGTCCCGTTGCGGGTGCGGCTGACAAAGATGGTGCCGCCGAGCCGGGCGATGGTGCCGGCGATGGGCCATCGCCCCACCTCGGCCTTGGAGACGAAGGCGGCCTGCAGCACCGAACCGAGCACCAGGATATCGAGCCAGGAGGAATGGTTCGACACGTACAGAACCGAGGTCGAGGCGGTGGGCTGACCGACCACCTGCACCTTCAGCCCGATCACCCGGCACAGTACGGCATGGTAATTGCGCGCGAAGGACGTCGCGGCACGCGGCGACACGCGGATCAGCACCATCTGGATCGGCACCGCGATCATCGTCCAGATCAGCGCGGTGGTGATCCGCCGCACCGCGCGGAAGCGACCACCGAGCGGGCGCGGTTCCATCACGTCGCCCCAGGCCGCGCCGGGGATCCATGGCTGGAAGTTCAACGGGGACCGCCGCATCAGCCGGCGGGGCTTGAGGGCTTCTTCCGGGGCGCGGGCGACAGCTTCCATGGGCTGTCGAGGTAGCGCGCCCATGATGGCGGGGCAATGAAGCCTTGGCGGCAAAGACGTGAATCATCGTTCCGGCGGAGTTTGAGTCTTTTAAGTCCCTCAGGCGGCGGGCGCCGCGCATCCGCGCGGCTTGCCTTCGCGCCCTGCGCTCGCGCATTGGGGGCGACGGGTGGGTTGGGCGCGGTCGCGCTGCGCGCTCGCGGCCCGAGGCCAGGCCTCGGGCCGAATGGCGACGCATGAGTCTTTGTCTGTTCGTCAGGCGGCGGGCGCCGCATCCGCGCGGCTTGCCTTCGCGCCATGCGCTCGTGTGTTGGGGGCGACGGGCGGGTTGGGCGCGGTCGCGCTGTGCGCTGTGCGCTGTGCGCTCGTGGCCCGAGGCCGGGCCTCGGGCCGAATGGCGGCGTGTGAGTCGTTGTGTGTTCGTCAGGCGGCGGGCGCCGCGCATCCGCGCGGCTTGCCTTCGCGCCCTGAGCTCGTGTGTTGGGGGCGACGGGCGGGTTGGCCGCGGTCGCGCCGTGCGCTCGCGGCCCGAGGCAGGGCCCTGGGCCGAAGGACGGCGTTTCCCGGCCGGTGCATCGCGGCGCGATGGGCGGCTTGTCCTTCCCGCTGCGGCGCGGGAGGTTGGCCCCAACACAGGAGACCACCGCGATGCCGATGTTTCGCCGCGCGCTGCTTGCCAGCCTTGCCCTGCCCGCCCTTGCCCGCGCCCAGGGCGCCTGGACCCCTGACCGGCCGAGCCGGCTTGTGGTTCCCTTCGCGCCGGGCGGGTCGCAGGACGTGCTGGGCCGGCTGTTCGCCCAGGCGATCCAGGCCGGGACCGGCCAGCAGATGGTGGTCGAGAACCGGGCCGGCGCCGGTGGCATCCTGGGCGGAGAGGCGGTGGCGCGGGGACCGGCGGATGGCCTGTCCCTGCTGCTGGCGACCGCCGGCCAGACCACCATCCCCAAGGCGATCGGGCGGCGCATGCCCTACGACCCCGACACCGACCTTGCCCCGGTGATGCAGTTGCTGGACAGTCCGGTCGCGCTGCTGGCCGGACCCAACCTGCCGGTGACGGACGCGGCCTCCCTGATGGCGCTGGCGCGGTCGTCGCCGACGCCGCTGCCCTACGCCTCCACCGGCATCGGTACGAACACGCACCTGATCATGGAGGACCTGAAGGCGCGCGAACGCCTGAAGGTCGAGCATGTCCCCTATCGCGGCGCCGCGGCCGCCTTCAACGACCTGCTGGCAGGGCGCATCGCGCTGATGTTCGTCTCGGTGCCCTCGGTCCTTGGCTTCTCGGGCGGGGCGTTGAAGGTCGTGGCGACCACCGGGGCGGAACGCTTCCCCTCCCTGCCCGATGTGCCGACGCTGACCGAAAGCGCGGTGCCCGGCTTCACCGCCAGCATCTGGACCGGGCTTTCGGTGCGCGCCGGCACGCCGCCGGCGGCCATTGCCCATTGGCGGCAGGCTTTCGCCAGTGCGATGGGCGAAGCCGCCCTGCGGGAAAGGCTGGACGGGCTGGGCGTGACCCCGGCGGTGACCGATCCGGCGGCCTTCGGGGCGATGATGCGGCAGGACCTGGCGCGCTGGCGTCGCGTCGTCGCGCCGCTCAACATCAGCCTGGATTGAGGGCGGGGGGCTTCGTTCCTGCCCCCAAGGCGGCCGGCCTGCCCGCATCCGCGCGCCTTGGCGTGGCGCCCTGCAACGGCGCCTTGGCGACTGAGCGCGGTCCGGGTGCAGTCGCGCCGTGCACTCGGGGCCCGATGCCACGCATCGAGCCAGGGGGCGTCACCCGGCGGGCTGCGCCAGCATCTGCGGCAGTTGCGCGAGGTCGAGGCCTTCGAGCAGCGGATTGTCCCGCAACCCCTGACCCCACATCGTCTCGAGCACGGCGACGGTGCCTTCTGTCACCGGCATGGGTTGCCCGATCGCCGCGGCGATGGCGAGGTAGAAGGCGAGGCCATACGGCACGTCCTCGGTGACGTAGCGCGTGGCCATCTCGGTCGGGCCGGCGATGAAGCCGCGGCCGCGTTCGATTGCGGCGGTCATTTCATGCAGCGGGCCGCGCGGGACGCCGTTGGTGCGGTGCAGGGCCTCGGCCATGCTCGGCGGATGGTGGCCGAAGCGTGCGGCAAGCGCGTCGCGCTCCGCCCCGAGCGCTTCCATCAGGCGGCAGACCGCCGGGGTCATCAGCCCATACTGGCCCCAGGATTCCTGCTTCTCGATGCGCGTGACGTTGCCCAGTGCAAGCGCCGCATGGGCGATGGGGTTGGTGTTGATGAACGCGGCGGCGAGCGCATCCGGCACGGTCGGCCAGCGATTGCCGAACAGGGATTCCGCCAGCGCGGCCATCTGCGAGGCGGCCGCAGCGGGGACCGCGCCGATCTCGGCCTCGGCGCGGATGGCGGCGACACGGACGCGGTCGGGCGTGGTGCGCCGCCCGGTCACCGGCGTGGTCGCCATCGCACCCACCGGCGCGCCCGGGCCGCGCAGCCGCGCGAAGGCCAGAGGCGCAAGCGACGCGGCCGGGGCGATCAGCAGCGGCAGCGCCTTCGGGATGGCGGCGGCGATGCGAGGCAGCAGGTCCGGCAGCGCATAGGCCGGCACGGTCAGCAGCGCGACATCGGCGCCGGCGAAGGCCTCCTCCAGCGAGGCCGCGACGGTGATGGGGAAGGTGCCTTCCAGCATGCCCTCGGCGTGCAGCGTGCCATCCAGTCCGCGCGTGCCCGCACCCGAGGGTGACCACAGGCTCGCCGCATGGCCGCGGCTGACGGCAAGCGCCGCACAGGCCGGGCCGATCGCCCCTGCCCCCAGAATCGCCACCCGCATCGCTCGACCCCTTCCCTGACGCGACCGACCCTGCGATGCGGGCCGCGCCGGCGCAAGGCCGCGCCGTTCGGCGATTCCGTTGCGGCCGATCACGGTCTAGGCTCGCGGCAACGCAACCGGGAACCTACTGCCATGATCATGCGCCGTCCCCTGCTGGCCGCACCGCTCGCCGCCATCGTGCCATCCGCCGCGCGGGCGCAGACGGCTGCCTGGCCCGACAAGCCGGTGCGCCTGGTGGTGCCGACCCTGGGTGGCGCCGGCACCGCGGATACCGTGGCGCGCCTCCTGGCGCAGGAACTCGACAAGCGGATGCCGCAGCGCGTCGTGGTCGAGAACCGCGCCGGCGCCAATGGCAATGTCGGCGCGGCCTATGCCGCGCGCAGCCAGGCCGATGGATACACCTTCCTGTGGGGCTGGGCGGGCACCTTGGCGACCAACCCGGCATTGTATCGCGAACTGCCATTCGACCCCGTGCGCGACTTCGATCCCGTCGTGCTGGTCGGCAACGTGCCCAACATCCTGGTGGTGAACCGGGCGCTGGGGCCGCGGACGCTGGCGGAATTCACCGCCTATGCCCGCGCCAATCCGGGCAAGATCAATTTCGGATCGACCGGCAACGGGTCCTCGATGCATCTGGCCGGTGAGCTGTATCGCCAGATGACCGGCACCGACATGCAGCATGTGCCGTATTCCGGCCCGGCGCCGGCGGTGACCGACCTGCTGTCCAACCGCATCCAGGCGATGTTCAACCTGGTGACCGGCGCCATGCCGCAGGTCCGCGCGGGGGAGGTGATCCCGCTCGCGCTGCTGGACGAGACGCGGTCGCCGCAACTGCCGGATGTGCCGACCACGGCCGAACTCGGCATGCCCGGCCTGACCTTCGGCACCTGGTTCATGGTGATGGCGCCCAAGGGCACGCCGGGGTCGATCATCGACCGGCTGAACACGCTGGTGAACGAGGTGATCGCCGATCCCGAAGGCAAGCAGCGGCTGCAAGGGGCAGGGCTTGCCCTGTGGGGCGGGACGCGGCAGCGGGCGGCGGAATTCCTGGCCGTGGAGATCCGCCGGCATGCGGAGATCGCGCGGGCGAGCGGGGCGCGGATCGATTGAGGGCAGTGCTGGAGAGGGGCCCAGTCCCTCTCTGAACCTCACCCCGCCAAGGGCTTGAGGCCCTTGGATCCCTCGACTTTTAGAGCGTGATGGCCGCAGGTGCGAATGCACCGAAGGTCTGAATCACGCGATCAAACAATAGGTTAGAGCATGATGGGTGAACGAATGTGAACCAATCACGCTCTGAGGGCGGCCATGTCAGTCCCCCGACGCCGCCTGTTCCAGCCGATACGGATGCGCCGGATAGGCACCGAGGATACGGAATTCCTTGGTGAAGAAGGCCAGTTCCTCGAAGGCGTGCTGCAGGGCGGGGCTGTCAGGGTGGCCGTCCACGTCACACAGGAACTGCGTCGCGGAGAAGCGCCCACCGACCATGTAGGATTCCAGCTTTGTCATGTTGACGCCGTTGGTCGCGAAGCCGCCCAGCGCCTTGTACAGCGCGGCGGGCACCGATCGGACGCGGAAGACGAAGGTGGTGACGGTGTCCGGCGCGCTGACCGGCGGATACAGCCGTTCACGCGACATGACGTAGAAGCGCGTGGTGTTGTGTTCCTCGTCCTCGACGTTCCGCTTCAGGACCTCGAGGCCATAGATCTCGGCCGCGAGCTCCGAAGCGATGGCGGCATCCTCGACCCCGCCGCGCTCGGCGATCAGGTGGGCGGCGCCGGCGGTGTCGGCCTCGATCACCGCCTGGAGCTTCATGTCCTTCAGCAGGCGCAGCACCTGGCCGAGGGCCACCGGGTGGCTGTGGGCGCGCTTCAGCGTGGCCAAAGTCGCGCCCTTTGGGGCGAGCAGGCAATGCTCGACGCGCTGGAAATGCTCGCCGATCACGAACAACCCGCTATCGGGCAGCAGGCGATGGATGTCGGGCACGCGGCCGGCGAGCGAGTTCTCGCAGGGCAGCATCGCTAGGTCGCAGCGGCCTTCGCGCAGCGCGACCATCGCGGCCTCGAAGGACGGGCAGGGCAGGGTGTCCCAGCCCGGATAGGCGGCGCGGCACGCCAGGTCGGAATACGCGCCCTGCAGGCCCTGGAAGGCGATGATCTTGCTTGTCATGGGATCCGGTCCGTTCAGGGCGTCAGCAGCGCGCGCGCGCGTTCGAGGTCGTGCGGCGTATCCACGCCGAAGGGACCGTGGTCCACGCGGGCCGCGGCGATCCGCATGCCCGCTTCCAGCGCGCGCAACTGTTCCAGTTTCTCCCGCAGTTCCAGCGGGCTCGCCGGCAGTGCCACGAAGCGGTCCAGTGCCGCGCGCCGAAAGGCGTAGACGCCGATATGGTGCCAGCGCGGCCCGTCCCCCCAGGGGATCGGCAGGCGGGAGAAGTACAGCGCGGGTGCGACGCGCGAATCGCCTTCAAAGGCGCAGGCGCATTTGACGAAGGAAGAGGTGTTGGCTTCCTCCTCATTCGCGATCGGACACACCAGCGTGCCGATATCCACCGCAGGATCGGCAAGCGGCGCCAGCACGGCGCGCAGCGTCTCGGGCGCGATGGTCGGGAAGTCGCCCTGCAGGTTCACCACGACGTCGTAATGGCCATCCGGATCCAGGGTCGCCATGGCGCGATGGACGCGATCGGTGCCGGAGGGCACGTCCTCGGTGACCAGCACGGCCTGCGCGCCGGCGGCGCGGGCGGCCTCGGCGATCTCGGCTTCCCCGGCGGCGACGGCGACGGGGCCAATGCCCGCTTCGCGCGCCCGATCGAGCACATGGGCGATCATCGGGCGGCCGAGAATGTCGGCCAGCGGCTTGCCCGGCAGGCGGGTGGCCGCCATGCGGGCCGGAATCACGACGATTGGGCGCAAGAAGGCGGCTCCGGCTGGCTTGTCTGGCGGAAACTCGGGCACTATGGTCCGGCGCGTTTTAGGCAAGGCTGGCGAGGGGCGCAAACGCGCCGCGGCGCCGGTCCCTCTGCGATGTGACACGAAGGGCCCCGACCGGCATGGCGACCAACCTGGAAGGCAACAAGATCGTCGCGGCGGTGCTTACCGCCGGCATCACCTTCGCGGTGGCCGGGGTGATCGGGCGGCAGCTGGTCCACCCGACCATGCCGCACCACGCCGCGATGACGGTGCCTGGCGAAGCGACCGAGGCCGCGGCACCGGCCGCCGCCCCGGCACTGGACCCGATCACGCCGCTGCTGGCCAGCGCCGACGTCGCGGCGGGCCAGCAGGTCGCGCAGCGGCAATGCGCTTCCTGCCACAGCTTCAATGAGGGCGGGCGCGCCGCGGTGGGTCCGAACCTGTACGGGATCGTCGGCGCCAAGCACGCGCACATGGAAGGCTTCAACTACTCGCAGGCGCTGCGCGGCATGGCCGACAAGCCCTGGACCTATGAGGAACTGAACGCCTGGATCCACAGCCCGCGCTCCTATGCCGCGGGCAACCGGATGTCCTTCGCGGGGCTCGCCAATACGCAGCAGCGCGCCAATCTGATCGCCTATCTGCGGTCGATCTCGCCGAGCGCGCCGGCACCCTGATCAGGCGGACCATCGCATGGTCCGGTTGGGTCTTCCTTGACTTCAGGCGCCGGCGCCCGCATGCGCGGACTTCGCTGGCTCGCTGGGCATGAGGGGCGGATCGGGCGCGGTCGCGCCATGCGTTCCTGGATCGCGGCACCGCTGCAATCCGATAGGGCCGTCGCTGTTCCAGGGCAGGTGGCCCCATGGTGCCCTGCCCAGCGTCGCGGCCGGCGGTGTGGGTTTCGACTCGTTTGGCATGCGCGCCATGCCCGTATCGACCGGAGACCGCCGCATGATCCGCTATCCCTTCATCACCGCCGCCGAGGACGCGGCCGACGCGGCCGGGGCGGTGATCCGGCCGCTGTTCCGTTCGTCCCTGCTGGTCGAGGCGAAGGGCGACGCCAGCCCCGTCACCCGGGCCGACAAGGAAGCCGAGGAGGTCATCCGCGCGCTGATCGCCGATCGCTTCCCCGATCATGGCGTGATCGGGGAGGAGCACGGCGCGGACCGCCCGGATGCGGAGTGGGTCTGGGTGGTGGACCCGATCGACGGGACCCGCGCCTTCGTCACCGGGCGGCCGCTGTTCGGCAGCCTGATCGGGCTGCTGCATCGCGGTGAGCCGGTACTCGGCATCATCGACCAGCCCGTGACCGGCGAGCGCTGGGTCGGCGTGAAGGGGCGCAGGACGCGGTTCCGCGCACCCATCGGCGGCGCCCCGGCATGCCGGCCCTGTGCATCCGTTGCCGATGCCGAATTGTCCTGCACGAGCCCCGACATGTTCACCCCCGCCGACCGGCCGGGTTTTGAGCGCCTGCGCGGCGCCGCCCGACGGGTGACCTGGGGCGGGGATTGCTATTCCTATGGCCTGCTGGCGCTCGGCCTGGTGGATATCGTGGCGGAGTGCACGATGAAGATATGGGACTGGGCCGCCCTGGTTCCCGTCGTCGAAGGCGCAGGTGGGCGCGTCACCGGCTGGCGCGGGGAGACCCTGACCGCCGAGTCGGATGGCCGCATCCTCGCGGTCGGAGATCCGGCCCTGCTGGACGAAGCGGTGGGCCTCCTCACCAATCGGTAAGCGCGGAGACGTTGCCGCGCGGGGGTGGAACCCGCATCTTGCGGACATGAATCGTCGCAGCCTCCTCGCACTTGGTGCCGCCGCCGCCCTTCCCGCTGGCCTGACCGCCCTGCCGCGCGCGGCCCGCGCCGTGGTCCCGGCCGGGGGCGACAGGCCAGGGGAGGTGGTGCGCACCCATGCCCTGTCCCTGCTGGCGCCGCCGGCACTGCCCGTCGATTTCCCGCATTGGCCCTGGGCCAATCCGGCCGCGCTGAAGGGCGGGGAGGTGGTGCTGACCCGCCTGGGGTCCTTCGACAGCTTCAACCCCTACATCCTGCGCGGCACGCCGGATGTCGGCATCGGATCGATCTACGACACGCTGATGGCCGGCAACCCGGACGAGGCGACCGCCGAATACGGCCTGCTGGCCGAGACGGTGGAACTGCCCGCCGACCGCAAAGGTGTGTCGTTCGAACTGCGTGAGGCCGCGCGCTGGCACGATGGCCGCCCGGTCACGGCCGAGGACGTCGTCTTCACCTTCAACACCCTGCGCACCCAGGGCCGGCCGTTCTTCCGCGCCTATTGGGCCGATGTGGCCGAGGTCGTGGCTGAAAGCCCGAAGCGCGTCACCTTCCGCTTCAAGGACAACGACAACCGCGAACTCGCGCAGATCCTCGGCGACCTGCCGGTGCTGCCGAAGCATTACTGGGAAGGGCGGGATTTCGCGCGGCCGTCGCTCGATGTGCCGCTCGGGTCGGGGCCGTACAAGCTGGAACGCTTCGAACCGAACCGCAGCGCCGTCTATCGCCGCGTCGAGGATTACTGGGGGCGCGACCTGGGCGTGCGCCGCGGCCTGAACAACATCGACACGCTGCGCTACGAGTATTTCCGCGACACGACCGTGGCCTTCGAGGCCTTCAAGGCCGGCCAGATCGACTTCCGCAGCGAGAACGTCGCGCGCGACTGGGCGACCGGCTACGACTTCCCTGCCGTGCGCCGTGGCCTCGTGAAGAAGGAGGAGATCCGCCACGAGATCCCCACGGGCATGCAGTCCTTCGCGGTGAATCTCCGTCGCCCGCTGTTCCAGGATGCCCGCGTCCGTCGCGCGCTGATCGAGGTCTTCGACTTCGAGTGGATGAACGTGAACCTGTTCTACGGCGCCTATGCGCGGACCACGTCCTTCTTCTCGAATTCCGACTTCGCCTCGCGCGGCCTGCCGGAAGAGCGCGAGAAGGCGATCCTGGAAGGCTTCCGTGGCCGTGTCCCGGCCACCGTCTTCACCGAGGAATACAAGCTGCCGGTCACCGACGGCACCGGCAACAATCGCGAGGGCGCGCGGCGTGCGCTCGCGCTGCTGCGCGAAGCGGGCTGGACCGTGCGTGACCGCCGCCTCGTGAATGCGCAGGGCCGTCCCTTCGAATTCGAGATCCTGCTGCAGGGCGCGACCTTCGAACGCATCGCGCTGCCCTATGTGCAGTGGCTGGAGCGGCTCGGCATCACCGCCCGCGTGCGTACCGTCGATCCCGCGCAGTACCAGGTGCGCATCGACGCCTTCGACTTCGATATGACCGTCGATTCGATGGGCCAGGGCTTCTCCCCGGGCAACGAGCAGCGCGACTATTTCAGCAGCGCCAAGGCCGCCGAGAACGGCAGCCAGAACGTCGCCGGCTTCGCCGACCCGGCGATCGACGAACTGGTCGAATTGGTGATCGCCGCGCCGAATTATGAGGAGCTGGTCGCGCGCACCCGTGCGCTGGACCGCGTGCTGCTGCACCACAATTTCGTCATCCCGCAATGGCACCTGCCGGCCTTCCGCATCGCCTTCTGGGACAAGTTCGGCCGGCCGGACCGCAATCCGCGCTACGGTCTCGCTTTCCCCAATGCGTGGTGGATCGATCCGGTGCGCGATCGCGCGCTGGCTGAAGCCCGCCGCAGCCTGTGACGCGCGGCTAGGATGGGCGCCTATTTGGTCCGGCGACTGCTGCTGGTGGTGCCGACGCTGCTCGGCATCATCATCATCAACTTCGCCGTCGTGCAATTCGCCCCGGGCGGCCCGGTCGAGCAGATGCTCGCCGAGCTGCGCGGGGAGGGGCAATCGACGCTCGGGCGCGTGACCGGCGAAGGCGGCGGCGAAATCCGCGGACCCAATGCGGCCGAACAGCGCGGGGGTGGCGGTGGTGGCGGGTCCGGCCCCGTCGGCAATTACCGTGGTGCGCGCGGGCTTGATCCCGCCATCGTCGCCGAGATCGAGCGCGCCTTCGGTTTCGACAAACCGGCGAGCACGCGCTTCTTCGAGATGATGAAAGGCTACCTCACGCTCGATTTCGGGCGATCTCTGTTCCGCGACCGGCCGGTGGTGGACCTGATCCTCGAGAAGATGCCCGTCTCCATCAGCCTCGGCCTGTGGTCCACGCTGATCATCTATCTCGTCTCGATCCCGCTCGGCATCCGCAAGGCGGTGCAGGACGGCTCGCGCTTCGACGTCGCGACATCGGGTGTCGTGCTGGTGGGATATGCCATCCCGGGCTTTCTGTTCGCCATCCTGCTGGTGGTGTTCTTCGCCGGCGGATCGTTCTTCCAATGGTTCCCGCTGCGAGGACTATCGAGCCCCGGCGCCGACACGCTGCCCTTCGCGCAACGCGCGCTGGACTACGCCTGGCACATGGTGCTGCCGACGTTGACGCTGGTGATCGGCGGCTTCGCCGGGCTGACCATGCTGACCAAGAACGCCTTCATGGACGAGATCGGCAAGCAATACACCGTGACCGCCCGCGCCAAGGGCAACCCCGAACACCGCATCCTGTACGGCCACATCTTCCGCAACGCGATGCTGCTGATCATCGCCGGTTTTCCGGCGGCCTTCATCGGCATCCTGTTCACCGGCGCGTTGCTGACGGAGATCGTGTTCTCGCTCGATGGCCTCGGGCTGCTGGGGTTCGAGAGCGCGATCCGGCGTGATTATCCGGTGATGTTCGCGACGCTGTACATCTTCACGCTGCTCGGGCTGGTGATGCAGATCGTCGGCGACTTCACCTACACGCTGGTCGATCCGCGGATCGATTTCGAGGCACGTCGGTGATGGGCGGCGCGCGTAGTTGGAGAGGGCTTTGCCCCCTCCAAACCTCCCCCACCAAAGGCTTAAGGCCTTTGGAAACCTCGATCTTGGCGCCGGGCGGGGCGGTTGCTCCGGCGTGTCGGCGGGTGCGTTGTGCCCGTCCCCCCCAAATGCCCGGCGCGCGCCCCTCGCTTGCGGCCCGGCGCCGCCGCCCGACGCCAATTCCCCGCATTCCAAAGGCCCGTTGGCCTTTGGTGGGGAGGGGTCCGGTGTGGGGCAAAGCCCCGCACCCGGGAGCCGCACCATGACCCCCATCACCCGTCGCCGCCTCGCGAATTTCCGCGCCAACCGCCGCGGCTACGTCTCGCTGGTGATCTTCGGCTTCCTGTTCTTCGTGACGCTATTCGCGGAGTTCATCGCCAATGACCGCCCGCTGGTCGCGAAGGTCGATGGCCGTTGGTTCGTTCCGGTGCTCGCCGACTATGCCGAGAGCGACCTGATCGAGGATGGCCTGCCGACGCTGGCCGATTGGCATGACCGCGGCTTCCAGGAGGATTTCACCGCCAAGGGCGGCTGGATGGTCTGGCCGCTGGTGCCCTATTCCTACCGCACGGTGGTGCGGGACCTTGGCCAGCCTGCGCCATCGCCGCCTTCAGCGAGAAACTGGCTCGGCACGGATGACCAGGCGCGGGATGTGCTGGCGCGCGTCATCTACGGCTTCCGCATCTCGGTGCTGTTCGGCTTCACACTGACCATCGTGTCATCGGTCATCGGCATCGCGGCGGGGGCGGTGCAGGGCTTCTATGGTGGGCTGACCGACCTGCTGTTCCAGCGCTTCATCGAGATCTGGTCGGGCATGCCGCAGCTGTACCTGCTCATCATCCTGGCCAGCATCATCGAGCCGACCTTCTGGGTGCTGCTGGTCTTCCTGCTGCTATTCTCCTGGATGGGGCTGACCGGCGTGGTGCGGGCGGAATTCCTGCGCGGGCGCAATTTCGACTATGTCCGCGCGGCCAAGGCGCTGGGCGTGGGCGATACGGTGGTGATGTTCCGCCACATCCTGCCGAACGCGATGGTCGCGACGCTGACCTTCCTGCCCTTCGTGCTGTCTGGGTCGGTGACGGTGCTGGCGAGCCTCGATTTCCTCGGCTTCGGACTGCCGCCGGGTTCGCCGTCGCTGGGGGAGCTGGTGAACCAGGGCAAGAACAACCTGACTGCACCCTGGCTGGCGATGACGGGCTTCGTGGTGCTGGGCGGGATGCTGACGCTGCTGATCTTCGTGGGTGAGGGCGTGCGCGACGCCTTCGACCCCCGCAAGCTGCCGGGGGGTGGGCGATGAGCGTGTCCGATGATCGGAGCGCCGAAGGGCGCGGTGCGCTGGATCGGCCGCGCCAGGCTGAAGCGGCGCTGCTGACAGTGGACAACCTCTCGGTCGCCTTCCGCGGCAAGCGCGTGGTTCAGGGTGTCTCCTTCAGCGTCGAGCGTGGCGAGACGGTCGCGCTGGTCGGCGAATCCGGGTCGGGCAAGTCGGTCACGGCACTGTCCTGCCTGCGGCTGTTGCCGATCGCCGGTGCCAATCCGGAAGGGCGCATCATCCTGGACGGCACGGAGGTGCTGACCGCTCCCGAAGCCGACCTGCGGCGCCTGCGCGGTGGTGTCGCGGGGATGGTGTTCCAGGAACCGATGACCTCGCTGAACCCGCTGCATACCGTGGAACGCCAGGTCGCCGAGGCGATCACGCTGCACCAGCCGCTGTCCGGCGCGGCGCTGCGCGCTCGCGCCATCGAATTGCTGCGCCGTGCCGGCTTCCCCAAGGCGGAGGACCGGCTCGGCGCCTATCCGCACCAGCTTTCCGGTGGGCAGCGGCAGCGGGTAATGATCGCCGCGGCACTCGCCAACGATCCGAAGCTGCTGATCGCGGACGAACCGACAACCGCACTCGACGTGACGATCCAGGCGCAGATCCTCGAATTGCTGGAACAGCTCAAGCGCGAGCTCGGCATGGCGCTGCTGCTGATCACCCATGATCTGAACATCGTGAAGAAGCATGCCGACCGCGTGGTGGTGATGAAGGACGGACATGCGGTCGAGCAGGGCGATGTCGCGACCGTCTTCGCCGCCCCGCGGCACGACTACACCCGCATGCTGATCGCCACCGAGCCGCGCGGCCAGCCCGCCCCGGTCGCGAACGGCGCGGCGGAGATCATGCACGGCGACCAGGTGAAGGTCGTCTTCCCGATCCGCCGTGGCCTGATGCGGCGCGTGGTTGCCGAGGTGCGCGCCGTCGATGGCGTCACGCTGAGCGTCCGCGAAGGCGAGACGGTCGGCCTCGTCGGTGAATCTGGATCGGGCAAGACCACGCTCGGCCTGGCGATGCTGAGGCTGGAACAGAGCGCGGGCGCGATCCGCTTCGAGGGGCGCGACATCCAGGCGCTGGACCGCGGCGCGCTGCGGCCGCTGCGCCGGCGGATGCAGATCGTTTTCCAGGACCCCTTCGGCGCGCTGTCCCCGCGCATGAGCGTGGGCGAGATCGTCGGCGAGGGCCTGGCCGTCCACGAACCCGGCCTGACCGGCGTGCAGCGCGCGAAGACGGTGGCGACCGCGCTGGAGGAAGTCGGCCTGGCGCCGGAGATGGCCGAACGCTACCCGCATGAATTCTCCGGTGGCCAGCGCCAGCGCATCGCCATCGCCCGCGCGCTCGTGCTCAAGCCGCGCTTCCTGGTGCTGGACGAACCGACCAGCGCGCTCGACGTCAGCGTGCAGGCGCAGGTGGTGGAATTGCTGCGCGACCTGCAGGCGAAGCATCGCCTGGCCTACCTGTTCATCTCCCACGACCTGCGCGTGGTGCGCGCCATGGCCCACCGCATCATCGTGCTGAAGGACGGCAAGGTGGTCGAGGAAGGCGAGGCCGCCCAGGTTGTCGCCGCGCCGCGGGAAGCCTACACCCGCGCGCTGATGGCCGCCGCCTTCGATTTGCGTGCGGAGGCCGCCCCGGGGCTGCGGAATTGAACGAACTCGAGACGCTGAAGGCGCTGCTGGATGCCGGGCATATCAAGCTCGGCGTGCATATCCGCAGGATGAATTCGCCGGGATCGCCGGTGTACCGGTCCTGGGAGAATGTCTGGCCGGCGGGGCTCGTGCTGCTGGCCTCGGTCGCCGCGCTGAAATGGGGCGGCCTGCTGCTCGACCCGATCGGCATCCGTCAGGGCGGCCCCTGGGCCGGCACGGCCGTGCTCGGCCTCGGCTGCTGGTGGTGGTTCACCAGGATCATGCCGAAGGTGAAGGACGGCGTGTTCGACCGCACCGCGGCCTTCGCCCTGCAATCGCCGGCGCATTTCGATGCGCTGTGGACGCAGGGCATATTGAGTTTCTACGCGAAGATGCCCGACGGGACGGAGCGCGCGGCGACGCGGCGCGATTCCTGGCGGGATTTCGTGACCGCGATCGATGCCGAATTGAAAGGGCAAGGCTGATGGCCGTCCTGCTGTCGACCAAGGCGCACACCATGCAGGACTGGAAGGACGCGCTGCTGGCCGTCGATCCGTCGCTCGATGTCCGGCTGTTCCCCGATATCGGCGCTGCCGAGGACATCGAGGCCGCGGTGGTCTGGACCGCGCACGACATGATGGAACTGCGCCGCTACCCGAATTTGCGCGTGATCGTGTCCATGGGCGCTGGCGTGGACCATCTGTTCCGTCCGCCGGGGCCGCCGCCGGGTGTGCCGGTGGCGCGGCTGCTGGATACGCGGCTGACCCAGGGCATGACCGAGTGGGTGCTGCTGAACGTGCTTCGTTTCCACCGGCAGGACCTGGAATACCGCGACCAGCAGGCGCGCAAGGTCTGGCATGAGCTGCCGGCGCCGGAAACCTCGGCACGGCGGATCGGCATCCTTGGCCTTGGGGAACTCGGCGGCGATTCGGCCCGCGCGCTGATCGCCCTCGGCTTCCCGGTGATGGGCTGGTCGCGCCGGCCGAAGGCGGTCGATGGCGTCGAGATGTTCCACGGCGCGGATGGGCTGATGGCCATGGCGGCGCGCGCCGACATGCTGGTTTGCCTGTTGCCGCTGACGCCCGACACCCGTGGCGTGATCGATGCGCGGCTGCTCGGTGCGATGAAGCCGGGCGGCTATCTGCTGAATTCCGCGCGCGGCGGGCACATGGTCGCGGCGGATGTGCTGGCGGCTCTCGATTCAGGCCATCTGGCCGGTGCGGCGCTCGATGTGTTCGAGCCCGAGCCGCTGCCCGAGGAAAGCCCCTTCTGGACGCATCCGAAGGTGATCCTGACGCCGCATGCGGCGAGCATCACCATCCCGTCCAGCGCCGCGCCGCAGGTGGTGGAGAACATCCACCGGGCGCGGGCCGGCCGGCCACTGATCAATCTGGTGGATTTCTCGGCGGGGTATTGAGCATTCGGAATGGAGTGGCCTTGCCCCTCCAAGCCACCCCACCAGGGGCCTGCGGGCCCCTGGACCGCGGGGACTCGGCGCTGCGCATCATGGTTGGCGGATGTGCAGCGTGATGAGGCGCCCGGCGCCAGGTCGAGGTGCCCGGGACGAGGCCGCCAATGCGGCACGCCGGGAGTCCAGCGAAAGCCCAGCATGCTGGAGGTTTGCGCCCGGCGTTCAAGGGCATCAAAGGTAGAAGCCCAACGGTCCATGAAATGGGCCGCTGATATTGTGCATTTGGTGGGGCAGGGTCCGGAGGGCGGCAAAGCGCCTCTCCGCAGCCCATAACACGCAGCATGGGCGCCGATCACGCAGCGCCCCGGCGGTGCCGGGGAGGGGCAGCCCCATCCCCGGACCCCGCTCTCAGACCGCGCGCAGCGCGGGCTGTTCCGGCGCCGCCAGCAGCTTCGCCTCCGTGGTGCCTTTCGCAGCCTCGGTCATCACGTTGCGCAGATCGTGCAGGAAGGTCGTGCCCTTCGGTGTGCGCTGCACCAGCACGCTGCGGCGGTCGGCCGGGTCCACCTTGCGCCGCGCGAGGTCGAGTTCGCCCAGGCGGTCCAGCGCACGGGTGATGGCCGGCTTCGAGACGTTGAGGTCATTGGCCAGGCCGCGCACCGTGTGCGGGCCTTCCCCAAGATAGACCGTCAGCAGCACCGCCAGCTGGCGGGCCGACAGGTCGGGTCCGTCGCTGCGAACGAGTGCGACGATGGTCTCGCGGAGGATGCCGATGTTCTGGTCGGGGTTTCCAGGGAGGGTCATGGTTTATTCCTTAATATGCGCTTGGGGCGGCATCGCCGTCCGTCTGGTGCCTTTGCGGCAAGGGAAAGCGACGAGAATCTCAAGCACTCGTCGCAGGGTGGAAGCCTTGAGTCATGTTTGCAATCATGGCGTGTAGGGCGCGGGCGCATTGGGCCTCGCCGCCTTCAGGCCGGCCAGGTCGGTTGGCATCGTTCCAGGCATACATATCCAGATGCGCCCAGGGGACATCCGGCGGCACGAAGCGCCGCAGGAACAAGGCGGCGGTGATCGCGCCCGCCATCGGTTTCTGGGACACGTTGGACAATTCCGCGAAGGGGCTGTCGAGCCACGATTCGTAACCGTCGTGCAGCGGAAGCCGCCACATGGGATCCTGCGCGGCATCCGCCGCCGATAGCAGCCGGGTGGCCATGGCGTCGTTGTTGCAGAACAAGGCGGGCAGATCAGGGCCGAGCGCGACTCGCGCCGCGCCGGTCAAGGTGGCGCAATCGACAAGCGCCGCCGGGCCTTGTTCCACCGCATAGGTCAGCAGATCGCACAGCACGAGCCGGCCTTCGGCGTCGGTGTTACCGACCTCGACCTTCAGCCCCTTGCGTGTGCGCAGCACATCCAGCGGGCGCATGGCATCACCAGAGATGGCGTTTTCGACGGCGCCGACAAGAACCAGCAGTCGCACCGGCAGGGCGGAGCGCATCACCATCTCGGCAACCGCCAGCACCGCCGCGGCGCCACCCATGTCCTTCTTCATGCGCAGCATCGACGATGGCGGCTTGAGGTCGAGGCCACCCGTGTCGAAGCAGACGCCCTTGCCGCACAGGGCGACCAGTGGCCCATCGGCCGCCCCGGTCCAGCGCAGCACGGCGACGCGGGGCGCACGTGGGCTGCCGCGGCCAACCGCTGCGACGGCCGGGAAATCCTGCTCCAGCGCCGCGCCTGCGATCACCTCGCAGGTCCCGCCATGACGGGCAGCGAGCGCGACGGCGGCCGCGGCGAGTTCCGCGGGCCCGAGATCGGCTGCGGGCGCATTGATCAAGTCGCGCGCGGCGCAGATGGCTTCCGCGGTCATCACCGCGGCCGCCGTTCCCGCAGGGGGGTGCAGTAGCGCCGGGGCACGTCCGCCCGCCTTGTGCAGGCGGGGACGATAGGCGCCGAGCGCCCAGCCGAGCGCGGCGAGCCCGGCATCGCCCGCCCCGGGCGCAAGCCGCCAAGCGCTGCCGGCCGGCAGGGCGTGGGGAAGCCCGCCATAGCTCCAGGCGCTGGTTTCGGTGCCAAGGCCGACCACCGCCCCGGCAAGCCCATCAGGGCCTGGCAGCAGCGCCCATTCACCGGCCTTCGCGGCAAAGCCCGTGGCGCGCACGAACGCCCCGGCGGAATCCTGCAAACCTGCGAGGAAGCCCGCGAGTCCGTCCGGTCGCACCGCGTGCAGCTGCAACGACGCGGTGGTGCTGGCCGTGAGGCCCTCAAGCATGGTGCACTCTCTGGCGGCGACAGATCGCCGATTTGTGATCACGACAACGTAACAGAGTGGTCATACAGTGGAGTGGGAAGGCAATCCACGTTGCTGCTGCGCAACTGGGATATGCATGCGATGCAGCGCAAATAGGCTTGCTATCGGCGGATGTCGACCAATAAGGCCGTGGTCCGTGTCCGGCGTTTCAGGGCATCCGCGCGGAACGGATCGGCAATCCGGCCAGCAAGGCATCGGCCAGGGCGTCCGCGACGCAGGCATATCCGCGGTCGTTGTGGTGCAGCCCATCGGAGACCAGCAGCGCCTCGGCCGGCACGCCGGCGGCGGCCCAGCCATCCATCAGCCGCCCCCTGGAGAACAGTGTCACCCCGGGTGTGCTTGTGGCGATCTCGGCCAGGATGGCATCGAAGCGGCGATTGCCGGGATGCGCGGTGATCCTCGGGGCCCGCTGGTTGTCCATCAGGACAACATCGATTCCGGCCTGGCGGAGCTGGCCGACACCCTGGCGTACAAAGCGCGCGAACCGGTCGGGGTCCATCTGCCGCATGGCGGCATTGGCGCCGAGCTGCCAGATCACCAGGTCCGGCCGCTCCGCGATCGCATCGCGGCCGATGCGTTCGAGCATGTTGTCGGCATCCTCGCCGCCCTGGCCGCGATTGAACACCGTGATGCCGGGACCGAGTGCTGCGCGCAGCCGCGCCTCGAGCAGCGCCGGATAGGCGTGCGCGGCATCCGAAGCGCCCGAGCCGGCGGTCGAGGAGGAGCCGAGTGCGACGATGCGCACGCCGCCCGGGCGCAGCAGGGCATCGGCCAGGCCCGCCGAGACGATGGGCGGCTGCGGCTGGGTGGGGCAGGAGGCGGCGAAGGCGGGGGCGAGGGGCAGAGTGAGGGCCAGGGCCAGGGCGTGGAGGAACCGGAGGGGGCCTTGCCCCTTCCGGGCCACCCCCACCAAAGGCCAACGGGCCTTTGGAATGCGGGTTCTTGGCGCCTGGCCGGCGGGCGCATCCGTGCCCCGAACGCGCGTCGGGACGATGGCGCCAAGGATCGGTTTCCAAAGGCCTTGGGCCTTTGGTGGGGTGGTCTGGAGGGGCAAGGCCCCTCCAGCCTGGGCGCTGGTCATGCCGGCTTCACGTCCCGCAGCACACGCATCAGACCCTCCTGCCAGGGGGGCAGACGCGCGCCGAACGTCGTGGCGAGCCGCCCACAATCGAGCCGCCCATCCGCCGGGCGGGCGGCTCGGGTCGGGTAGTCGGCCGTCGTGATGGCCTGCACCACCGGCCGGGGCCCGCCGGCGGCGAAGATCGCCTCGGCAAAGCCATGCCAGGTCGTGAAGCCGGTGCCGGTCGCGTGGAACACGCCACGATGCGCATCCCGCCAGCCATCGGCCCGGATACAGGACAGCACGGTCGCGATCGCGTCAGCAAGGTCTGGCGCGGCGGTGGGGCTGCCCTGCTGGTCGGCAACGATGCGCAATGCGGGCCGTTCCGCGCCCAGCCGCAGCATGGTGCGCAGGAAGTTGGTGCCGGTCGCGGCGAAGACCCAGGCGGTGCGCAGCACCACCGTGCGTGGATTGCTCGCCAGCGCCGCCCATTCCCCCGCCAACTTGGTCCGTCCATAGGCACCGAGCGGGTTGGGCAGGTCCGTCTCGACATAGGGCGCGCCCTTGCGCCCGTCGAAGACATAGTCCGTCGACACCTGGATCAGCGGGATACCGGCGACGGCGCACCGGGCTGCGATCAGCGCCGGTCCGGTCGCATTGGCGCGGAAGGCGGCCGCCTCATTGTCCTCCGCCGCGTCAACGGCGGTCCAGGCGGCGCAGTTGACCACCGCATCAGGCCGGGCGGCGGACAACGCGTCGGTGATGCTGGCCGGGGCCGCGAAATCGATGTCGGGACGGCCAATGGCGATCGCCTCGAAGCCCTGGGCCGGCAGCGCGGTTGCCAGCGCCGTTGCGAGCTGGCCGCCCCGGCCGGTAACCAGGACCCGGCGCATCACCATGAACCCGGCGGGAAGGGCGGCGGGATGTCTGCGAGGCGCGGCGCGTTGCGATCCTTGTCGGACAGCACGGCCGCCGCGGCATCGACCGGCCAGGCGATGCCCAGCGCCGCGTCGTCCCAGGCAATGCCGGCATCGGCGGCGCGGTCGTAGTAGGCGTCGGTCTTGTATTGCACCTCGGTATCGGGTTCGAGCGTGCAATAGCCATGGGCGAAGCCGCGCGGCACCCACATCTGACGCCAGTTCTCGGCGCTCAGCACCTCCGCTACATGCCGGCCATAGGTGGAGGAGCCAGCGCGGATATCGACCGCGACATCCAGGATGGCTCCGCGCGAGACGCGGATCAGCTTGCCCTGCGCCGAGGGCGGGCGCTGGAAATGCAGGCCGCGCAAGACCCATTGCGGGGCCGAGGACGCATGGTTGTCCTGCACGAAGTCCTGCGCGATGCCGTAGGCGGACAGGACACGGTACGACCAGACTTCGGAGAAGAAGCCGCGTGCATCGCCGTGGCGGACAGGCTCGATCAGCAGAACGTCCGGGATGGCAAGGCGTTCGACTCTCACGCCAACTTGCCCGCCGCCAAATCGCGCAGATAGACGCCATAGGCCGTCTTGCCGAGCGCTGCGGCCTGCCGCGCCAGGGCTTCGGCGTTGATGAAGCCCATGCGGAATGCGATTTCCTCGGGGCAGCCGACCTGCAGGCCCTGTCGTTCCTGCACGGTCTGGACGAACAGTGCCGCCTGCAGCAGCGACCCC